>NZ_BSNG01000001.1:3300000-3548538 GCF_030159855.1 Devosia yakushimensis
GCTGCGGAAAACGGCTTCCGACTGAACATCGCCATTGACGCGTTCGTCTTTCACGCGAAATCCAAGAGCTATTCGAATGACGAGAGGCGCAAGGCCCTCATGACCGCTGGCAGCGCCCAACTCCGCGACATGCTTGGCGCCGATCGCCTCAACCGCCTCATCCAGTCGATGCAGAACAATCCGACCCTTGCCGAAATGCGGAACAGGGCACTGAGCCTCTACAACTGAGAGGCCGGGCTGCGCCGGCGCAAGGTTGCAGTGACTGAACTTACTGAAGAAGCGCCTCCAGCTTCTTAGCGCCAAGCGGGTAAATCGCATTTAGTGACCTGATGCAGTCGTAATCCCGGGAAAAGACCAGTTTAAGGTTTTCCCGCGCCACTGTGCTCAGCGCCATGTTCTTCTCGAACAACGTGTCGTCACTCTTGTTCTGGCGGCTAATGCCATCTACCCCGAGGACTCTTTCCATATCTTCGGCCAGCTGGTCTTGCGTAAAAACACAATACACCTGTTCCGGTGAGATATTGGTAAGGAGCCCCTCCAAATAGTATGCAATATCATGCCTGAAATGCGTGATGCTAAGCATGGATCTCATAGCCTCGTTTGAAAGATGACCGTCCTTAACAAGAGCCTCTGCGAGATCATTCAACCTCTCGTACTTGACTAACGCTTCAAACTCGCCGGGATACTGGAATTCCTGCTTTCTCTCCTGAACGACTTTCTGATATCGCCAGGCGAAGGCTGAGATGAGCCTATCAATGGGGTTTCTGAGAACAAAAAGGTAGCTTGCATTACTCTGGTAATACGGCGGGCGAAGATGAACCCGGCTAATGCGCGTAAATCTGCTCTGGATCGCCGGGCTGATGGCTAGTGCATCAGCAACCGAATATCCTCCACACTTGCCGATATGCACGAAGGTCAGTTCGTCCCGCGACCCGTCGGTATATTTTTCATCATGGAGCACGCGCTCGCGCTCCAAGCGATCGATTGGAGCGAAGTGGAAGTATTTAGGCTTCTTCTGCCGAACGGACGGTTTTGCAACATCGATTGCTGCGTCCGCTTCGAGCGGAACGGCAGCTTCGGCTTCAGCTGCAATGCCAGCCTCAACTTCTGGAGATTTCCCGGTCAAGTAACGTACCTCCCCGGCAAGCACCAGGCACTACTGATCACATTTGGTCGCGATCTCATGGGCCGCCGTTTTCCCGCGCGATCTCTTTCAGGCACTCTTCCAGCGACACAGACCACGGTGGGCACCGAAATCCGAAAACACTTTCCAGCTTGGAGCAGTCCAACCGGGAGTTTCTGGGCCGAACGGCCTTTGTGGGGAAGGCATCCGTCCCGACCGGCTTGACGCGAGCCGATGGGAGGTTCAGCCCCCTGCTTTGGCGATAAACCTCTCTTGCCAGATCGCACCACGTCGCAGTTCCAGTTCCTGTGAGGTGATAGACGCCCCACACATTGTCATCAGCAGCGCTGGGGGCCGACAACTTTTGAACCACAGCCAGGACGCCGTCAGCCAGATCAAAGGCGGATGTCGGACATCCATATTGATCATCGACGATGGTCAGTTCCTCGCGCGTTTGCGCGAGCTGCAACATTGTCCTGACGAAGTTCTTGCCGAAGGGCGAGTACACCCACGCAGTTCGCAGGATCACGTGCCTCGGGTTTTCTTCGATAACACGACGTTCGCCCGCCAGTTTGCTGCGCCCATAGACAGACAATGGGTTGACCGCATCATCTTCGGTCCAGGCAGCGGGTTTTAAGCCGTCATAGACATAGTCCGTGGAAAGGTGGATCACCGGCGCGCCGACCAACGCTGCCCCGCGGGCAACCTGCCCCGCGCCTTCCCCATTTATGCGCATGGCGAGGTCGGGTTCATCTTCGGCCAGATCGACCGCGGTCCACGCAGCAGCGGAGACGACAATATCCGGTCGATGGGAGACGATTGTCTCGGCTATGTCTTCTGGCTTACTCAGGTCCAGTTCCGGGCGGCCAACCGTGACCAGGTCGAGGTCGCCACACTCGGCGCAACGATGCCTAAGGGCGGTGACGACCTGCCCTTCCGTACCAGTGACAAGTATTTTCACGATCTGCCGCCGGGGCGCTTACCGCGCCCCGCCCCGCCGCTTGAGGGACTGCTGGGCATCGAGCAGAGGCGACCACCACCAAGGGTTGTCGATGAACCAGGATACGGTCTTGGCGATACCGGTTTCGAACGTTTCTTCAGGCTGCCAGCCCAACTCAGTTCGGATCTTCGTCGCATCGATCGCATAGCGCCGATCGTGGCCAGGCCGGTCGGTTACAAACGCGATCTGCTCACGGTATGACTTACCGTCAGCGCGCGGCTTCTGCTGGTCCAGGATGTCACAAATGGTCTCGACGACGCTCAAATTTGTGCGCTCGTTGTTCCCACCGATATTGTAAGTCTCCCCCATCTTTCCGGCCGTGATGACCAGCGCCAGCGCCCGTGCGTGATCATCGACATAGAGCCAGTCACGGACATTTTCGCCACGGCCGTAGATCGGCAGTTCACGGCCATCAAGCGCGCTTAGCGTGACGAGCGGAATGAGCTTTTCCGGGAAGTGGTAGGGACCGTAATTGTTGGAGCAGTTGGTAATTAGGATCGGCAATCCATACGTATGATACCAAGCCCGTACGAAATGGTCCGAGGCGGCCTTGGAGGCGGAATATGGGGAAGACGGTGCATAGGGGGTCGTCTCGGTAAACAAACCGCCATCAAAGGGCAAATCCCCATAAACTTCGTCCGTGGAAACGTGGTGGAACCGGAAACTGTCGCGCCGCCCCCCACTGAGCGTGTCCCGATGCCTGGTCGCTGCGGACAACATTGAAACAGTGCCGACCACATTGGTATCGACGAATACGCCCGGACCATCAATGGATCGGTCGACGTGGCTTTCTGCCGCCAGATGCATAACACCATCGACGTTATGGGCCTGCATCACTTCGAAGATTTTATCCGTATCGCGGATATCGGCGTTCACGAAGGCATAGTTATCCCGCCCCTCGACCTCCTTCAGCGACGTCAGGTTTCCGGAATAGGTAAGTTTATCGACATTGATGACCTCGTGATTTTCTTTCACGAGATGCCGACACACGGCGGAGCCGATGAAACCGGCGCCTCCAGTAACCAGTATGCGCAATTCATTTACCCCCAGTGTATTCGTAGTTGTTGTCCACATCGGCAAGGAGAAACGCATTCCTGTCCTTTTCCGAGACAACCAATGCTTCGAGGTCCATGGGCCAGTCGATCCCTATTGCGGGGTCATCAAAGCGGATCGCCCGCTCCTCTTCCCGCGCATAGTGGCTCGACACCTTGTAATAAATGTCAGTGTTAGGCTCCAGCGTGACAAAGCCGTGCGCAAAACCTTTGGGTACGAATACCTGATTGCCCTTATCGGCTGAGATCTCAAGCCCGACCCACTTGCCGTAGGTTGGTGATCCCTTTCTGATGTCAACCGACACATCGAAGATCGACCCGGACGCGACCCAAATCAGCTTGGCTTGGCCATAAGGCTCCCTCTGAAAGTGGAGCCCGCGCAGCACGCCTCGGCATCGCGAATGCGAATGATTGTCCTGTACGAAGATTTCATGGACACCATGCTCGGCAAGACGACGATCGCTATAAGTCTCAGAAAAATGTCCGCGGGGATCAGGAAACCGATCTGGTATGATTTCCAGGACGCCGGCGATTGATGTCTTATTGACCGTTATCATAAATTAGACCGCCTAAATCAGGCTTCGTAGATATGACGCATATTGTGTCTTCCCAAGGGTCTGGGCGCGACGTTCAACCATGCCCGCGTCGATCCATCCGTGCGAGAATGCAATTTCTTCGGGGCAGGCGATCTTGATACCTTGCCTGTGTTCAATTGTACGCACGAAGGCGCTCGCCTCATGCAGGCTGTCATGTGTGCCAGTATCGAGCCAGGCATAGCCTCTACCGAATTTGGCAACCTTTAACTGGCCGCGCTCGAGGTAGATCCTGTTCACATCGGTGATTTCCAGCTCCCCGCGCGCGGAAGGTTGGATGCTCGATGCAATGTTGACAACGTCATTGTCGTAGAAATAGAGGCCTGTCACAGCCCAGTTCGACTTTGGCTTTGCCGGCTTTTCTTCAACCGAAATGGCACGGTCATTTTGATCAAACTCCACGACACCATAGCGCTCCGGATCAATTACCTGATAGGCAAATACCGTTGCGCCGTCTTCGTTCCCAATTGCCTGCTGGCAAATTTGTGATAGGCCCGCGCCGTGGAAAATGTTGTCGCCCAGGATCAGCGCGACACTTTCATTTCCAATGAATTCCTTGCCGATAATAAAGGCTTCCGCGAGCCCGTTGGGCGCCGCCTGGGTTGCATAGGTAATACTGACGCCAAAATTCGATCCATCGCCCAAAAGCGCAGTAAATTGCGAAGCATCTTGTGGAGTAGTGATCACCAGAATGTCGCGGATGCCGGCAAGCATCAGAACGGACAGAGGATAATAGATCATCGGTTTGTCGTAGACGGGCAGCAGTTGCTTCGACACAGCTATGGTACAGGGGAAAAGCCGTGAGCCCGACCCGCCTGCTAGTATGATACCCTTCACGACTGCCTACCTATCAATTTTCGATGACTTTGGAAGTGATTTAGAGGCGCCCCATCAGTGACGCAACATACAGCGATACTGTGCCTGCCCTTGTTTGCCTCCATACACCAGATTGCCTTAG
This sequence comes from Devosia yakushimensis, assembly GCF_030159855.1. Taxonomy (NCBI): domain Bacteria; kingdom Pseudomonadati; phylum Pseudomonadota; class Alphaproteobacteria; order Hyphomicrobiales; family Devosiaceae; genus Devosia; species Devosia yakushimensis. The sequence goes on from NZ_BSNG01000001.1 coordinate 3,304,727, forward strand.
CCAGTTCAAGCGGCCTAAAGGTGACCTTAGCCTTGCATGCTTGAAAGACTGCAATGTGGCTCGCGCCTCGGAGGTGAGCTGCTCGATATTGTCATCGAGCAATTCGATGTGCCTATCCTGCCAGCGTCGCCACGTGCCATCCACCACCATGCGCAGCCGTGCTGCACGTGCCAAGTAGGAGCGGTTCTCGCCTATCAGGTTCCCGCCGTGCTGCCGGTACAGGGTCAACGGTTCCTGGTCATACTTGACGACGCCACCACTCCCGCTGACCATGATGTAGGCCCACCAATCGTGGCTTACCGGAGCGGCCCGCGAAAGCGAACGCTTCAAGATATCGAATGCAGCGCGATTCATTGTCATCGTGTTGCCGCCGGCTATGGATTGGACGAGCGCGTTCTCAAAAGCAGGGACACGTGAAAAGAGCGGGGACAGCCGGCCGATATCGTGACCCTCCCTGTCGATCATGCGCGTACGACCGCAATAGAGCGCGGGAACATGACTAGGCTGCTTGCGCAGCCAATTAATGGAACGCTGGGTTTTGTCGGCCAGCCAGATATCATCCTGGTCGCTAAACGCGATAAAATCGGTTTTTGGCGTGCAATTAAGCAAAAGCGACCTGAAATTTTCCGCGAAACCCTTTTGAGGACCCGCAGCATACTGAAGGTCAATCTTGGGAACGCTTTGTATGATTTGGTACAATGCGTTGCGTGTTCGGTCTGATTTACTATCATCGGAGACGACCAGGTGGATATTCGTTGCATCCTGGTTTGCAAAAGACTCAATCTGAGGCCCGAGAAACTCTTCACCTTCATAGCTCGCCATCAGGATTGTTAAATCATCCGATACGTCGTTCATTTCCACACAAAATTTCCGTTTTTGAAACGCGATACACGCCGTTTCAGAGCGCAACTCAACAGTTGAGCAGTCGGCAGTTTGTCATTCAATTCGGCCGCGAGACTGAACGGAAAACGCCATGGCCTGGACCGGAACCCACCGGCGCGACTATGCGCTATGCGGACCGCTCTATTCAAGTGATCGAACGGTCAGGAAGACACACTTGTGCAGCCGCTTCCACTGGTCGGCGGTCGCTTCCTACCCTCTGATTTTTGACCTTAGATAGAAAACAATGTGATCCAGAAAGCCGGCGAGTTTCAGTACCTTTCTGGAGCGAATAGAGGGGGAAGCAAAGTCAACGCCGCCCCCTGCCTTGCTATGTCTGGCGAAATGATATTCCAAATCCTGCAGGATGAATTTTTGCGCGCCGGTCGGTTTATAGCCGAAGTCCCCGTCGGGCTTCGCCTTTCTTTCCAGAAAGCTCCAGAGGATGCGCTGCTCTACCGTAAGCATTTCCATTTCTTCCGGCTCAGCCACAGAGCGCTGCAGCGACCTATCAATAAAATCTGGCGAATCCTTCGGCCTGCCTAGCCCTTTGGCGCCCAGCGCGGCAAGCTGGTCGACCACACTGTCTAATGTCGTGGCCTGATCAGCAATTAAGTCGTGATACGAAACAACGACGCATGGGAGGTGCTTCACCGACTGCAAGGCGGCCCAATTGTACTTTTCCCAGAGCGCAATCCCTTGCTGGAGAGATATTTGATTTCTGGTTCTGAGTGATTTCGCCACCTCAATTGGGTTGCGGTATATCAGAATGCAAATGGGATTTGGAACCAGATCGATGAGCAACGGGAGCAGAAGGCAGAGCCTTGGTTCCTTTATGATCCAGGTTTTGGCCTTCGAAAGGCTCTCAACAATCCCGGAAAATCTCTGGCGTTGTTGCTCAAGCTGATTTTGCTCAACCTGGCCTATTTCGAAATTTGAGATTTTCCACCAGTCTGCATGCGCCGCGTGCAAGAGCGCATCGCAGATTTCCCTGACGTCCCTGCGCTCGAAGAACCCTTTCTGGTTCTCAACACTGGCCCCCGTGAGATCGCTGCTGTGACCAGCATTGGCCCCTAGTGAATGCAGGGCCCCCGTTAGCGCTGAGGTGCCAGACCTGTGCATGCCGACGATGATCAGGCCCGTGCTTTCTTCCAAGGTCTGCTCTCCCAGTTCCCGTAGACCATAGACTGACGCGCGTGTCTCGAGCATCCCGCACTTCCGTTCGTCAGGAAGTCGACCTGCTTTAGTTAAAGGCTTGTCGTCAAGCAAGGGGGGGGGGGGGGGGTTGAGCCTGGTTGCCGACACACCGCTATCTTGGTCTGCGTGTTGCCGGGGGCTGGAGGTCCGGGTCACCGTGGCGTCCTTGCGCCGATTACAATCTAAACCGGCCGCACTCGCGGCTGGGTTGGATGACGCCCAGAGAATACGCCGACACCTTCAACCCGCGACGGGATCTACCGCTTCGTTCCATGACCAGCCCCGTCGCTCACCCCGGCCAGATCGGCCAAACCAACCGTCCAAGTCTACCTAACGCTGGATGGAAGTTGGGGCAACGTCACGGCCACCTGCTGCCGCAATTCTAGGTCGGGGTGCGCTTCGATGTCGGCGACGAGTTGAGCGCACCTCACTTTGACCGAACATGCGGCTTAGGCTAAGTAGCGGCGCACCTTAAATGCACGGAGACCTTATGGGCATTTGGCAACGAGTACGACCGATGCTTTCGGTCGCGGTTCGCTTTTTGCGGATCAGTTATCTCGAGGCAAAATCGGAATATCAGGGAACAAAGTTGGGGCTGGCATGGGTGCCGGTGTCGACTTTGATCTTCACCGCCATGCTTGCGCTGGTGTTTCACCATTCCGATACCAGCAACCAGGTCGACTTTTTTCTCTATGTTCTTGCGGGCTATGTGCTCTGGGACTTCATTTCCGACTCCATCTCCGGCAGCGTCGATATCATTCAGAAACGCCTGGAATTTGCGGTGCATAACAACCTCACCCTGTTTGGGCTGTTTCTGAAGATCCTGGCGGACAGGCTATTTATATATGCAATGGATGTCGCGTTGCTGGTGATTTGCGTGGTGCTGCTCAAGTGGAGCGCCCTAGGCATTCATCTCTTGCTGTTCGCGCCATTCGTTTTCATAATAATGGTCGCGTCTCTTTCGCTCAGCTACATAGTAAACTTGATCACCATCTACCACCCGGACATGTCTTTACTGATAAAGACGGCCGTCCGGTTCGTATTCTTCGCATCTCCAATATTCTGGGTCGCTGATGATGCGGACGGTATTCGCGGTCTGCTGGGCACGTATAATCCGGCAGCTTATTTCCTGTCGATGTCCCGCCAGGTTTTTGGAATAGAACCGCTGGCGGGCCACAAGTGGCTTATCGCAACGCTATTCACGCTCATTTTGGCAGTAATTGCCATGATCACTTATCGTCGCACTCAGGGCTTTGTGAGAAATCTCAAATAGCATGGCAAGTATCGACATAAAAGACGCGTCCGTAAGCTACTTCCTTCGCAAACGCGGTGGCGCTGTTGAAAAGAAGCTCAGTCGTGGGGCGGTTGGCGCCCGTATCGTCGTCGGAGAGCGCTATCTTGAGATCAACGCCCTAAGGAATATTTCGCTGTCGCTGAAAACCGGTGATCGCGTCGGCCTGATTGGAATCAACGGCTCCGGCAAGTCGACATTGCTCAAGCTTTGCTCGGGGGCCTTGGCCGTCCAGTCCGGAAGCATCGACATAGACGGTCGCGTCTCGCCCCAGTTTGCGCTCGGTTCCGGGATCAAACCAAATCTGACCGGTCGGCGAAATGCGGAGCTCAAGTGCTTGTACATGGGGACCTCACAACGCTCGATCCAGCAGAGCGTGGAGGAGGTCAAGGAACTCAGCGATCTCGGCGGTTACTTCGAACTGCCGGTCCACACTTATTCGGCCGGCATGAAGTCACGTCTCGTAATGAGCCTGATGAACCTCGTGCATGCAGACATCCTGATCATGGATGAGTGGATCAACGCGGCTGACGCCAGCGTCAACAAGACTGTCAATGAGTTGCAGGCGAGGCTGATCAAATCCGCTTCGATATTGGTGTTGGCCAGCCACTCCCAGCGTGTCTTGCGCGACTGGACGGATTCTCTGCTCTGGTTGGACCAGGGCGAGGTGAAGGCCTATGGGCCGTTCAGAGAGGTCTTCCGCGAATACAAGCGTTGGACGGAAAAAGGGTTGGATGAGCGCCCTATACCGGTAAGGCGCGCCCAACCAAAGTCGTACTGATTATTCGACTGCTTGCGGGCGGAAGCGGGGGCACGGAGTGATCGTTTTGTGAATTGGCAACTTCCTATCCTAGGAAGGTTCGACACTACTACCTGTCATTTGACGAAAAAACTATGTGGACTGCCCCTGGTTTGACGACACTTCCTGATGTGCCACCGCCGAGACTTTCACGTCCAGGGCCAGCGCCTCTTCCACGACCGTAGATCGTCAATTGCCGCGCTGCCCCTACGCGTAAAAAACGGCCGGAAATTTCCTCCACCGCCGTTGCCGATAACCCGGCTGCAGCTGCGAGGCTTTTGAGAACACGACCGACGATGATCGGGTTCATGTATCGCTCAACTGTGTGATTTTGGTATACTGGCCGAACGCATCCGCGCCGGCGGCGCAGGCATTCCGGCTTTCTTCACCAGGACTGGTGTCGGCACACTGATCGCCGAAGGCAAGGAAGTTCGCAGTTTCCGGCATCTTTGCCAGCCGCATCGTGCATGTGCCCCGGCCGGCTAAGCATATCGAGCAACGCACCCTGCGCCAGCGTCAGCAGGAGCCCGTGTGATGGCCTGGACCCGTGACCAGATGGCCGCTCGCGCCGCCCGTGAAGTCGAAGTTGGCTTCTTGGCACCGGTATCCCAACGCTAGTGGCCAACTACATTCCCATCGGCATGGACGTGCGGCTGCAAAGCGAGAATGGCATGCTGGGCATGGGACCCTTCCCCTTTGCAGGCGAAGAAGATGCCGATCTCATCAACGCCGGTAAGCAGACGATCACCGAACTGCCCGAGACCAGCTTCTTCTCCAGCGCCGACAGCTTCGGCATGATCCGCGGCGGCCACATCGATCTGTCGATCCTGGGCGCGATGCAAGTGGCCGAGAATGGCGATCTCGCCAACTGGATGATCCCGGGCAAGATGGTCAAGGGCAGCGGTGATGCGCGCATCATCGTCGCGGGCGGACAGGAATCCATGTCGCTGTCGCCGCATTGCCAGTACCTGCGCGGCGCCATCAGGATGGGGCCGGTTACGCTTGTGGACACCATGCTCAGCGAGGGTCTTACCGACGCCTTCGGCAACTACCACATGGGCGTCACCGCCGAGAATGTCGCGCGCCAATTCGGCATCACGCGCGAAGAGCAGAATGCGTTTGCGCTGGCCAGCCAGCAGAAGGCCGCTGCAGCACAGGTTGGTGGGCAGTTCGAGACCGAAATATCCGACACTCATGGGTACTGGGCCAACCCCAGCCTCGCGCAAGGCCATGGAACGCGCCGGCTGGACCATCGACGATCTCGACCTGATCGAGGCCAACGAAGCGTTCGCCGCTCAGGCCTGCGCCGTCTCGCGCGGCATGAACTGGGACCCAGCCAAGGTCAATGTCAACGGCGGCGCCATCGCCATCGGCCACCCAATAGGCGCCTCGGGCGCCCGTGTGCTGGTCACGCTACTCCATGCCATGCAGTCCCGCCGAGCGCAGAGGGGGGATTGCCAAGCTCTGCATCGGCGGCGGCATGGGCATAGCAGTCTGTGTGGAGCGCTGGTAGGAGCCGAATGGCGACGTCACTTGGTCAGAACGTCCGCTAATGTCCTGGTAAGCGCCCGAAAGCCGTTAGTTCGCAACCGGCCCCCACAACCACCGTTTGTGGAGTGCTGCCTTCGTGGGCAGCGGTCAAACGCCGGCATTTTAGTGAGGTGCAGTTTTTGACAGGAAGTTGGCCAGATATCGCTGCATTGCACATGAAGTCGCATCGTTTGACGCGCAGTCATAGCACACAACCAAGCTTTGACGCTTACGCGCAGATTGCGCGGTATCTGAGCAAACGACCGATATCTAGGCGCAACCCACTGTAATACCCAGTGAAATTGGCGCACCCGACAAGATTCGAACTTGTGACCTCTGCCTTCGGAGGGCAGCGCTCTATCCAGCTGAGCTACGGGTGCTTCCGTGACGCGGGGGGAACCCCGGCTGAACGGGGTGCAAACTATCCAAAGAGGATGAGCCGCGCAACGGGGGCGATGAAGAAATCCCATGGTGTCCGTGATGACGCGCATCGGGAGGCGATGGCAGTGTCCGATTGGCACCAGGATGGACATGCCGGGCTTATCGCATTGCCGGCGCCTCTGGCAGTGCGGCTCGGGCCATGAGGCGCATCGGGCACGCTTGTCGCTGGACCGAGGACTTGGTGGCTTCAGGCCATCGCCGGAGCGCGGGGCGGGTTCGCCCCCCACCGGGACCAACGCAAGCAAAGGACAAGCCCCGGACGCCCTCCAGATCGCCCGATCACCGTTTTGCCATCAAGCCGCCCCGATTTGTCCTTATCGCGCAAGGGGAGCTGAAGCATTGGCGGCCGGGATTTGGCCGGTTGCGCAGGGTTCTTGTTAAAATGGTAACCATTTTTTCAGACCGGGGCTCTATCGCGCCTGCAGCAGAAACGGTCTAGGGTGACCTTATGGCATATGCACAGATCTCCGGGATGTCGGCGAAATCGATTGGCGCGGCGGCATTGCTGGCCTTGCTGGTTTCGGGCTGCTCGATGAGTTCGCTCAAGCCCGCGCCTGGTCCCGCCACGGCGGCCATTGCGGCGCTGGCGCCGACCCAGCCGGGTCATGTGCCCAAGGCCGATGCGGTGCCGATGGCGCCCCAGGCCATGGGCTATGCCGCCAGCGGGAGCCTTGATGGCCTTATCGCCCATTATTCCCAGCAATATAGCGTGCCCGAGGCATTGGTGCGCCGGGTGATCGTGCGGGAAAGCAACTATAATCCTGGTGCGCGCAACGGGCCCTATTACGGATTGATGCAGATTTCCCATGCCACGGCGACCGGCATGGGCTATCGCGGCTCGCCCGCCGGCCTGCTCGATGCCGAAACCAATCTGCGCTATGCGGTGCGCTACCTGGCCGGTGCCTATGTGACGGCACGCGGCAATCACGACCAGGCTGTGCGCTTCTATGCCGGCGGCTATTATTACGATGCCAAGCGGGCCGGGCTATTGCAGGTTTCCGGGCTCCGCTGATCCCGGCCTTATTCCCGATGCGCCAATAGCCGGGCGATCTGCGTTGCCAGGTCGGCCTGCTGATAGGGCTTGGCCAGGCGCGGCAGGTCGGTGCTGGTGCCGCTGGGCAGGTCGGCATAGCCGGTGGCCAGCAGAATGGGCAGGCCGGGCCGCAATTGGCGAGCCTTGCCGGCCAGCTCCACCCCGGTCATGCCGGGCATGGCATAATCGGTGATCAGCACATCCACCTGCCTGTCGCTGCCCAGGATTTCGAGCGCCTGCTTGCCCGAATAGGCTTCGAGCGCGGTATGGCCGAGATCTTCCACCATATCGACCGTATTCATATTGATCAGCGCGTCGTCATCCACCACCAGAATGGTCGATGCGGGTGCTGCGCTGCGTTCCGGTTCCATTTCGCTGATCTCCATGACGGGCGCCGTGGACACCGGCAGCCAAAGTTCGGCCGTAGTGCCCTCGCCTGGCGCCGAGATCAATTTGAGGGCGCCATCGAGCTGCACGGCCAGCCCATGCACCATGGACAGGCCCAGCCCCGTGCCCTTGCCCAATTCCTTGGTCGAGAAAAACGGCTCGATCGCGCTTTTGAGCGTCGCCGCATCCATGCCCGTGCCGCTATCGGCCACGCCCAGGCGCAGGAAGGGGCCGGAAAGCCCGATCCCGCTTTCGCTGCCATCCACCTGGTTGAGGGAAATGGTGAGCTCGCCCCCTTCGGGCATGGCGTCGCGCGCATTGACCGCCAGGTTGAGGATGGCCAGTTCGAGCTGGTTGGGATCGACCCGGGCCGGCGGCAGGCCCGGCGCCAGCGCGTAGCGGATGGTGACGATGGTGCCCAGCGAGCGCTCCATCAGCGCCCGCATGCCCTCAAGCAATTGGGCCAGGTCGGTCGGCTCGGGCTTGAGCTCCTGGCGGCGGGCAAAAGCGAGCAGCCGGGCGGTCAGCGCGGCGCCGCGCTGGGCACCCTGCAAGGCGCCATCGATGAAACGCCGGAACTGGGGATCATCGGGCAGGCGCTTGGCCAGCAATTCGAGATTGCCCTGCACGGCCGCCAGGAGATTGTTGAAGTCATGGGCCACCCCGCCGGTCAATTGGCCGATGGTTTCCATTTTCTGGGCATGGCGCAATTGTTCCTCGGCGCGGTGCCGGTCGGTGACATCGCGGAAAAAGGCCGCGCCGCCCACGATCTGCCCATCGCCGCCGCGCAGGGGAGCATGCTGGCTTTCCAGCATGACCTGCCCGGCCGCCAATGTGGTCAGTTCGATTTCCTCGATCGGCCCGGAAACGCCCGCCAGCGCATCGCGCAGGCGCGGCTCGATGATATCGCGCTGCTCCTTGCTGAACACATCGGTCAGCGGCCGGCCGAGCACGGCAGGCGAGGGCATGCCGAAAATGCGTTCCATCACCGGGTTCCAGATGGTGACGCGGAAATCGCCATCATAGGCGACGATGCCGGCCGGCACGCTGGTCAGCAACAGGCCAGATAGCGCCCGCTCGCCGCGCAGCGCCTGCTGGGTGCGTTCGCGCTCGGTGGCTAGCGCCAGCATCAGTTTTTCGCGCTCGGCCTCGGCATTGCGGCGGGCGGTGATGTCGGAGACGACGCCCACTATGGTTTCGGGGCGGCCATAGCGGTCGGGCAGCACGCGGGCGCGGGAATCGAGCCAGTGCTCCTGGCCATTGGGCCAGATGACGCGATATTCGATCACCAGGTCCGCCCCGGTATTGATCGAATCGTGCAGCGCACGCTCCACCCGCTTGGCATCGGACGGCGCGATGGCGGCGATGAGGTCGGGGTAGAGGAACTTTTCCTCGGCCGTCCGGCCATAGCAGGCCTTGAACTGCTCGGTGCCATGCAGCACCTGTTCGGCGATATTGAGTTCCCAGGAGCCCATGCGACCGGCCAGCAGCGCCGTCTGCAGGCTTTGCTCACTCTCGCGCAGATCATCGAGATAGCGGCGGGCTTCATATTGGCGGCGCCGGCCGCGCAGCGCATTGGCCACCGCATTGCTGAGCGCCTGGGGATGGAAGGGGCGCTCGAGAAGCATCACATTGCCGAGCCGGGTTTCGAGCCCGCTATCGAGCGCGGTGGGGCCGGCCTCGTCGCGCCGGCTCAAAACCACAAAGGGAAAATCGGACCAGGACGGCTGGTTGGCGACCCATTCGAGCAGTGGCTGGAGATTGTCGCCATGCAGCGTTTCATCGGCCAGCAGCGCCACCCCCGCGCCCTTGCGCAGGGCCTCGATCAAAGGCTCGATCGTATCGAAGGTTTCCGCCGCCCAGCCGGCATGCTTCAGCTGCTCGCTGATTTCGGTGCCGTCGCCGCCGGAGGGCGCCAGGATCAATGCGCGCTCGGAACTGATCACCTTGCGGCACTCCCGGGCTGGAGGCCGTCGCACCAATTGCCGGCGGCGTCGCGCCGTCCCCAAAAGCACAGCAATGGCGGCGGGTTGCGTAAAAACATGTCGCCCAAAAAAGCTTGCACAGGCGGATAAGGGACCGCTCGCGCACATTATGACTTAAACTGCCGCAACGCTCCAGCCGCGATTTGGTTGCCTCAGGTCTTGTGCGCACCATCCAACGGCGTCATTCCCGCGCAGGCGGGAATCCATTCTTTCTTGTTTCAGTGCCCGTGAAGAGTGGATTCCCGCCTGCGCGGGAATGACGTTGTGGGAGAACCTGCGCTGCATTGCCCCTGAGCCTCGCCCCCACAATCGCTTCCCTCGGACTTGATCTAAGGGCCGCTCGCCGCTTGTGCCAGGTTGAGAATGGCCCTCGGGTCGAGCCCGGGGGAAGCGGCGGTGGCTGGCAAGTTCATAGGGGCACGACCGCGTGGCACAATCCCATGCGCACCCACCCCGCGAAAGCGCGAATGACATCGTAGAAGCAATACGAAAAGCCCACCGGCCCTTTTGGGCCGGGGCAAACTCCCCTAAAGTCGCCACTCCTTACGTTTCGGGAATCGTTTCATGCATCTGCTGCTCGTCGACGGCTCGGGTTACATCTTCCGCGCCTTCCACGCCCTGCCCCAGCTCAACCGCAAGTCGGATGGGCTGCCTGTGGGGTGCGTCCAGGGTTTCTGCAACATGCTCTATAAGCTCACCGAGGATTTGAAGGGCGAGGACGAGCCCACCCATATGGCGGTGATCTTCGACGCCAAGGGCAAGACCTTCCGTGACGATTTCTTCCCCGATTACAAGGCGCAGCGCCCACCCGCGCCGGCCGAACTCATTCCGCAATTTCCGCTGACCCGCGCGGCCACAAGGGCCTACGGCATTCCTTCCATCGAAATGGAAGGCTGGGAGGCCGACGACATTATCGCCACCTATGCCACGCTGGCCCGCAAGGCCGGCGGCAAGGCGACGATCGTCTCCTCCGACAAGGACCTGATGCAGATGGTTGAGCCAGATGGCTCGATCCGCATGCTCGATACCATTCCCCGCCCCGGCCAGCCGCCGCTGCGCTGGATCGGGGTCGATGAAGTGTTCACCAAATTCGGCGTCACTCCCGACAAGGTGATCGACGTGCAGGCGCTGTGTGGCGACAGCGTCGACAATGTGCCTGGTGTGCCGGGCATTGGCGTCAAGACGGCGGCCGAGCTCATCAATCAATATGGGGACCTCGAAAACCTGCTCGCCCATGTCGACGAGATCAAGCAGAACGCCCGCCGCGAAAAGCTGCGCGACAATGCCGATCTCGCCCGCATTTCCAAACGCCTCGTGACCCTGGCGCAGGATGTGCCGGTGGAGCTCGATATCGGCGCACTGGCGCGCCAGCCGGTTGAGCCCTCTGCGCTCTTCCCCTTCCTCAAGGCGATGGAATTTGCCACCATCACCAAGCGGCTGGCCGGGCTGCTCGATGCCAATCCCGACGATTTTGCCGCCGATCCGGAACTGGCGGCCAAGCCGGTCGCGGCGGTCGGTTTCGACAATACGGCCCGTGCCGAGGCGCGCGCGGCCCGGCAGGAAGCGACCGGCCGCGCCGACAATGCCACCGTGCTCCATGCCGCCGACATGCATGCCAGGGTCAAGGCCATTCCCTTCAACCCCGATGCCTATGAGATCATCCGCGACGCGGCCGGGTTGCAGCGCTGGCTCGACCTGATCGAAAGCGTCGGCTATGTGGCCACCGACACCGAATCCACCGGCCTCGACAACCAGACCGCGGACCTGGTCGGCATTTCCTTTTCGGTCGCCCCGGGCAATGGCGCTTATCTGCCGCTCGGCCACACCGAGGGCAATGACGACATGTTCGGCGGCGGGCTCGTCGAAGGGCAGATGGATATCCGTGAGGCGCTGGATATGGTGCGCCCCATGTTTGCCAGCCGGGCGATCCTCAAGATCTTCCACAATGCCAAATACGATCTGGGCCTGCTCGCGCGCTATGATGTGCCGGTCAATGCCATCGATGACACGCTGCTTTTGAGCTACTCGCTCGATGGCCCGCAATTCAACACCATGGCCGAACTGTCCGAGCATTGGCTGGGCTTTTCCGGCATTCCCATCAAGGACCTGCTGGGAAGCGGGAAGACGCAGAAGACCTTTGCCCAGGTGCCGCTGGCCGACGCCGCGCGCTATGCCGCCGAGGATAGCGACATCACCATCCGCCTCTGGCAGGTGCTGAAACCGCGCCTCGCCGCCGAAAACATGACCGCGCTTTACGAAACCATCGAGCGTCCGCTGGCCCCGGTTCTCGCCCGCATGGAAGGGCGCGGCGTTTCCATCGACCGCCAGATCCTCTCCCGCCTTTCGGGCGACTTCGCCCAGCGCGCCGCTGCCTTCGAGGCGGAGGCCTATGAGCTGGCCGGGCAGAGTTTTAACCTCGGCTCACCCAAGCAGCTGGGCGAAATCCTCTTCGACAAGATGGGGCTGGAAGGCGGCACCAAGACCAAGACCGGCGCCTGGGCGACCGGGGCCGGCGTGCTCGAAGAGCTTGCTCTCAAGGGCGTGCCGCTCGCCCGTACCATTGTCGATTGGCGCCAGCTCACCAAGCTCATGGGCACCTATACCGATGCCCTGCCCAATTACATCAACCAGCGCACCGGCAGGGTGCACACCACCTATTCCCAGCATTCGGTGCTGACCGGGCGGCTCAGCTCAAACGATCCGAACCTGCAGAACATTCCCGTCCGCACCGAGGATGGCCGCAAGATCCGCAGCGCCTTCGTCGCCGCGCCGGGCAAGATCCTGGTCAGCGCCGACTATTCCCAGATCGAATTGCGCGTGCTGGCCCATATCGCCGATATCCAGGCGCTCAAGGACGCGTTCGAGGAAGGGCTTGATATTCACGCCATGACGGCGAGCGAAATGTTCGGGGTTCCCGTAAAGGGCATGCCGTCCGATGTCCGCCGCCGCGCCAAGGCGATTAATTTCGGCATTATCTACGGCATTTCCGCCTTTGGCCTCGCCAACCAGCTGGGCATTCCGCGCGGCGAGGCGGGCGACTACATCAAGACCTATTTCGAGCGCTTCCCCGGCATTGCCGATTACATGGCCGAGCAGAAGCGGCGCGTCAAAGCCGAGGGCCATGTCAGCACGATCTTCGGCCGCAAGATCAATTTCCCCAATGCCAATTCGCACAATCCGAGCGAACGCAGCTTTGTCGAACGCGCCTCGATCAACGCCCCCATCCAGGGTTCCGCCGCCGACATCATCCGCCGCGCCATGATCCGCATGGAACCGGCCCTCCAGCAAGCCGGCATCGCAGCCGACATGCTGCTGCAGGTCCATGACGAGTTGATCTTCGAAGTCCCCCTGGGCACCGAAGAAACCGCCATGCCGGTGATCAAGAAGGTGATGGAGGGCGCGGCGGAACCGGCAGTGCGATTGTCGGTCCCGATTCAGGTGGATGCGCACGCGGCACATAATTGGGATGAGGCGCATTGAGGGGCGAGGACGAAGAAGTCCTCACCGGCGGCGGTCGCACCGCCGTCAGCCGCCGCGGCAATGTCGTCCACCGCCAGACCGGACCATGGGCCGAAACCGTGCACGCCCTGCTGCGTCATCTGGAAGATGTCGGTTTCACCAACGCCCCGCGTGTCGTCGGCAGCGGCTTTGACGCAGAGGGCCGGGAAACCCTCACCTTCCTGCCCGGCGCATCGCTCCATCCCGGCCCCTGGCCCGAAGAGGCTATGTTCAACCTCGGTAAGCTGCTGGCCGACCTGCACCGCGCTACGGCCAGCTTCAGGCCGCCGCCCAACGCCATATGGCGCGACTGGTTCGGCCGCACGCTGGGCGATGGTCCCCGCATTATCGGCCATTGCGACCTAGGCGACTGGAACATCATCGCCCAAAATGGCCAGCCCACCGGCCTGATCGATTGGGAACAAGCCGGCCCCGTCGATCCCCTGGTCGAACTCGCCCAGCTCTGCTGGCTCAACGCCCACCTCTTCGACGATGATCTCGAAACCCGCCTCGGCCTGCCACCCCTCACCACCCGCGCCCGCAAGCTACGGCTCATTGTCGATGGCTACGAACTCCCCGCGCGCGATCGCACCCGCCTGGTGTCCACAATGATCGAACTGGCCATCCACGACGCCGCCAATGAAGCGGTGGAGGCAAAGCTCACGCCGGGCAGCACGGAGCCGGTCGAAGCGCTCTGGGCCATGGCCTGGCGGGCAAAGAGTGCCGCATGGATGTTGCTGAATAGGGCGGTGCTGGAAGCGGCGTTGGTTTGAATCCTACCACAAGGTCATTCCGGCGCAGGCCGGAATCCATTCTGAGGGCCCACGGCACGATCCCACCTATGGAGAGAGCGCAGCATGGATCCCGGCCTGCGCCGGGATGACATCGTGGTTAGCGGACGCTACCGTGCTCCCATGACCCAGCCCCTCTTCATCATCACCGGCGCCATGGCTGCCGGGAAATCCACTGTCGCCCAGGCCCTCGCCCAGCGCTTGCCCAAATCCGTGCACCTGCGCGGCGATGTCTTTCGCAAGATGATCGTCAATGGCGCGGCCGAGATGGGGCCGGTGCTGGATGCGGAGGCGCGGGGGCAGTTGGATTTGCGGCAGCTTCTGGCGACTGACGCGGCGCGAGCCTATCATGGGGCGGGGTTTGCCGTGGTCTATCAGGATATCCTGATCGGGACCGATCTGGTGGCGGCGGCGGAGCGGTTGGCTGATCTTGATCCGCAAGTCATCGTGCTGGCGCCCTCGGTGGACGCGCTGGCGCAGCGGGATCGGGCACGCAGCAAGACGGGCTATGGCGACAATTTTCCGCCCGATGTGCTGGCGGGGGCGCTGGAGCGCGACACGCCGCGCATCGGCCGCTGGATCGATAGTTCCGCCATGAGCGTCGAGCAGGTGGTGGACGCCATTCTGGCCGGCTGAGCGCTATCGGCGGCTCGCCGTCACCTGCCGCCCGACGCCACCCGGCGGGATGGCCAGCTCCACGACAAGCGTTGCTGCCGCGACGATTTCGGGCGCGCGTTCGGCCCATTCGACCAGCACGATGGCATTGAGATTGTCAGCCAAGCCAAGCTCATCCACTTCGCGCGGATCGCCCAGCCGGTAGAGATCGGCATGCAGCACGGGGCCCCTGGGCGTCTCATAGGGCTGGACCAGCGCGAAGGTGGGCGAGGGCACGTCGAGCGCGGGATCGGCAGCCAGCGTGCGGATAATGGCCCGGGCCAAAGCGGTTTTCCCCGCGCCCAGATCGCCATTGAGGATGACCAGATCGCCGGGGGCGAGCGTTGTGGCAAGCTCGGCGCCGAAGGCGGCGGTGGCGTCATCGTCAGGGAGGAATTTCTGCATTTTTGGCCCTTGGGCTGGCGGCCTGTTCTTTCGCGGTGGCTATCTCGAGGACTATCCGCATATCGGGGCTCTCGCCACCCCCTCCCAACCTCCCCCATCATGGGGGAGGTGCCGTTCAGTGGGTTTGGCAATATCCAGTCCGCTCCCGCCGGGCTCACCCTCCCGTGATGGGGAGGTTGGGAGGGGGTGGATGGAAGCCACGATCCCGCCGGCCCAAAATCCTATTCCGCCACCCCGGCCATGGCGCTGTCGCGGGGCAGGTTGATGATGATGCGGCTGCCGCGGGGTTCGCGGCGTTCGGCTGAGATGGTGCCGCCATGCAGGTTGACGAAAGTGCGCACGATGGAGAGGCCCAGCCCCGCGCCGCGCTGGCGGCCGCTGGCGGCGGGGGTGTCGAGCCGGGTGAGGATGGCCGATTTCATCTCGTCGGTGAGGCCAGGGCCTTCATCTTCGATGATGAACAGCATGCGCTCGGCCCGGTGGCTCACCGCAAGGCGAATTTCCCCGCCCGGCGGGGAGAAGCGGGCGGCGTTGGAGAGCAGGTTATAGAGCACCTGCACGATGCGCGTGCCATCGGCGATGAAGGGGGGCAGGTGGTCCTCGATATCGACAACGAGATTGATCGGCTTTTCGCCCGACACTTCGGGGAAAGTCGCCGAAAGCCCGGCCCGGGCCTTGTCGACCAGATTGTTGACGTCGAGCAGTTCGGGCCGCAATTCGGCAATGCCGGCATCGACCGAGGCGAGATCCAGAATATTGTCGATCAGCACGCCCAGCGTCACCGAGGAGGCGCGGATATAGTCGATATAGGCGCGCTGCCGCTCGTTGAGCGAGCCGCCCTCGCTGCCCGCCAGCAGGTCGGCAAAGCCGATAATATTGGTCAAGGGGCTGCGCAATTCGTAGGAGACATTTTCGACGAACGCGTCCTTGAGCACGTCGGCGGCCACCAGCGCGTCATTGCGCTCCTTGAGCACCTTGGAATAGCTGGCGCTTTCGGTGACATCGAGGAAAGTCATCATGGTCTGCCCATCGGGCAGGCGGGTAATGGCATAGTCGAGCAGGCGCCCGTCGGAGCGGTTGAGCCGCCCGGTCTGGTCGGAGCGGGTCGGATTGAGATCGATGATGCCGCGTTTCAGATCGCGCCAGATGCTGGCGCCATCCTCGGGAATGGCGCGGCCCGAGGCCTCGGCGATCTGGTCGATATGGGGATTGAGCCCCAGCTCGTTCATCGGCAGCTTCCACAGCGCGGAGAGCCGCGGATTGGAGAGCGTCAGCCTGCCATTGGTGCCGAACACGGCGACGGCTTCACTGAGCGCATTGATGGTTTCGCGCTGCACATTGGTGAAGGCCTTGTTGGTGCTTTCCAGCTTGAGGCGCTCGGTCAGGTCCTCAAAGACATAGATCACCCCGCCATTGGCCCCGGCGGGGGCCGAAATCACCTTGATGGTGCGGCCATCGGGCAGGTGCCAGGGCTCGTTTTCATGGGGAATGGTGCGGGAATAGGATTCGAGGTGCTTGGTGCGCCAGGTCTGGTAATCGACCTGGTTGGGCAGCATGCCTTCGGTGCGGAGCTTATCTAGAATGGCCCGTTCGTCGAGCCCCACGGCGAGGAACCCGCCATTGAGATGCCAGAGATCGGCATAGGCCCGGTTGAACTGGACCAGCTCGCGCCGCGCATTGAAAATGGCGATGGGTGTGGCCAGGGCATTGATAATGCCCCCGATATGGGCCAGGGCCGGATCGATCAGCGCCGGAGCGGCAGCGGCTTCGAGCGGTCGCAGATAGCCGGCGCGGCCGCCAGCAACGGCAAATTCCACCAGCTCGAACCGGCCCTGGCCGGGCCAGTCCAGGCTCATTATGGCGGGTTTGTCGGCGGCGGCGCAGGCAGCCAGATGGGTCCTGAGCGCGGCGGTATCGAGCAATTCGGCCGGCGCCACATCGCTGCCCGGCCTGTTCAGCGCCTTGGCCAGGGCGTGATAGGCCGGATTGGCAAAGACCAGCTTGTCATTGGGCCCGCGCAGGAATGCGGGCTGGCTCAGCAGCGAGAGAATGGCGCGCACGCTATCGGTGTCGCTCATCATGGCATTGGCGGCACTGGCCTGTTCGGCGCTGGGCTGCAGGAAGGCCGGACGCAGGCGCAGGGCGACGCCGCCGCCCAGCACCCAGCCATTGGCGCGGATCAGCCGCCCGTCGATGGCGGTTAGGCTGGCCGAAAAGGCCTGGCCATGCACGCGCAGGGTTTCGAGCTCATGGGCGAGCAGGGTGGCATCGGCATTGGCCAGCCAGGAGTGGAAATCGAGAATGCTGCGGGGCTCCCGCCCGCCGGGTACCACGGCCGAGGCCTGGCCCAGAAATTTCGGCGCGCCGGCGCTGTTATCGGTCCACAGGATCGTGACTTCGCGCACCCCGGACAGCAGCGCCTCATATTCGTCGACCAGGGCACGCAGGCCCGAAACCTGTTCGGCGGCCCGCAGCCGCGCAGCCTTGCCATCGGCCAGCATGGTGCGCACCACGGCCATGGCCAGCAGCGCAAAGGCGCCCGCGCCCACGGCAATGGCCAGCGGCGCCGCGCCGGCCAAAGTGGCCGTGGCGGGGCTCTGGCCCAGGGCGGGAACGGCCGTTGCCAGTGTCATGGGGGCTGCGGCCAATCCGCGGAATCCCCAATGCTTCCGGAAACGATCCGGCGCCATGCGCTGCCCTCGTGTTTATTGACGTTGCTGCCAGTCCGCCCCGAAAGGCGGTACGCGTGCACTCGAAGGGCGGCGCAAGCGGAACCTTTGCTGTCCCCGCCGCCCGACCGGCAGCGCGTCGCGCGCAACCGAATCACCCTGACCATACCGGCACGGCGAATCGGCTAAAAGAGTCTTAATGGCTGTGCAATCCGGGCAAATGCCTGATATCGCCCCTTGACGGAGAACGAAGCAGAAACGGCGAGGGTGTTCGGGGGAGATGGGCAGATATCGGCGTACCCCCTCCTAGCCTCCCCCTGATAGGGGGAGGGATCTCTCCACTCTTGGAGCTGGATCGAGTTCTAGCCACAGAGCGGTCCCTCCCCCTATCAGGGGGAGGCTAGGAGGGGGTATCCCCAACAAAAAACGCCCGCAGCCAAGGCCGCGGGCGCCAAAAACCTAAAACGGCAAAAACTAGTAGCGGTATTCGCCGGATTTGAAGGGGCCGTTTTCCGGCACGCCGATATAGTCGGCCTGGTCCTTGGTCAGCTTGGTCAGCTTGGCGCCCAGCTTGGCCAGGTGCAGTTCGGCGACCTTTTCGTCCAGGTGCTTGGGCAGCACATGCACCTTCTTTTCGAGCTTGGCCCCATTGGTCCAGAGTTCGATCTGGGCCAGGGTCTGGTTGGAGAAGCTGGCCGACATGACGAAGCTGGGATGGCCGGTGGCATTGCCCAGATTGACCAGGCGCCCTTCGGACAGGAGGATCAGGCGCTTGCCATCGGGCTTTTCGACCAGGTCGACCTGCGGCTTCACATTGGTCCATTTGAAGTTGCGCAGGGCGGCGACCTGAATTTCGTTATCGAAGTGGCCGATATTGGCGACGATGGCCATGTCCTTGAGATTGCGCATGTCATCGAGGGTGAGCACATCGCGATTGCCGGTGGCAGTGACGACGATGTCGGCACGCGGGGCGGCCTCTTCCAGCGTCACCACTTCAAAGCCTTCCATGGCCGCCTGCAGGGCGCAGATGGGGTCGACTTCGGTGACCAGCACGCGGGCGCCAGCGCCGCGCAGCGATTCCGCCGAGCCCTTGCCCACATCGCCATAGCCGCACACGATAGCGACCTTGCCGGCGAGCATCACGTCCGTGCCGCGGCGGATGGCATCGACCAGCGATTCACGGGTGCCATACTTGTTGTCGAACTTGGACTTGGTGACCGAGTCATTGACGTTGATGGCGGGGAAGGGCAGCTCACCCTTGGCATGGAGCTGATAGAGCCGCATCACGCCCGTCGTGGTTTCTTCCGAGACGCCGCGGATATTGGCGCGGATGGTGGAGAAGAAATTCGGCGACGTCGCCAGGCGCTTCAGAATCGTGGCGAAGAAGATTTCTTCTTCCTCATTGCCGGGCTTGTCGAGGAAGGCCGCGTCCTTTTCGGCCTTGGCGCCGTTGAGGATATACATGGTGGCGTCCCCGCCATCATCGAGGATCATATTGGGGGTGAGGCCATTGCCCCAATCCATCATGCGGTCGGTAAAGGCCCAATATTCTTCCAGCGTCTCGCCCTTATGGGCAAAAACCGGAATGCCGGCGGCCGCGATGGCGGCGGCAGCGTGGTCCTGGGTCGAAAAGATATTGCAGCTCACCCAGCGCACTTCGGCCCCGAGCGCCACCAGCGTCTCGATCAGCACGGCGGTCTGGATGGTCATGTGGAGCGAGCCGGCAATGCGCGCGCCCTTGAGCGGCTGGGCAGCGGCATATTCCTCGCGGATGGCCATCAGGCCGGGCATTTCGATCTCGGCGATCTGGATTTCCTTGCGGCCGAAATCGGCAAGCGAAATGTCCTTGATCGCGTAGTCGGTCGATTTGGTGGTCGATTTGGTCATCGGGCAGGCTCCGCCTCGCATAGGGATGTCTTGGCTTTGCTATAGCCAAGGCGAGCCGCAGGATCAACCGGATATAAAGATAAGTTTATATCCCTCACATCTCGCGCCTCCGAAAATTGCCATTGCACTCTACCTACCAATAGGTAGATAAAGCCCATGAACAATCCTTCCTCGACAGCCGACGACATCCTGGCCTGCGCGCGCTCCCTGATTACGGCGGGCGGCTATAACGGCTTCAGCTATGCCGACATCGCCGAGGTCGTGGGCATCCGCAAGGCGTCCATCCACCACCATTTCCCCAGCAAGGTCGATCTGGTTCGCATATTGGTGCAGCGCTATCGCGAGGATGCCAGGGCAGGCTTTGCCGAACTGGCGCGGACGGCATCCGATCCGCGCGACCAGCTCGCCAAATATGTCGGCTATTGGGAAACATGCATCATGGATGCCAGCGATCCATTTTGCGTCTGCGCCCTTCTGGCCAGCGAACTTCCCGCCCTCCCGCCATCCGTGGCCGTCGAAGTGCGGCTTCATTTCGAGACCCTGTCGGCCTGGCTGACCTCGGCATTCGAACGCGGCGCCGCTCTTGGCGTCTTCCGCCTCGCCAACCCGCCGCAGGCGGAAGCCGAGACCTTCATGGCCACGGTGCATGGAGGCATGCTCTCCGCCCGGGCCCAGGATGATCCGCGCCTGTTTGGAACAATCACCCGCTCCCTGCTCAATCGCCTCTCCAGCTAACCGAACCCGGCCCTAGCGCCATTTCACCCTCCGTTACCTACCAATTAGTAGATAGGAATATCCATGTCATCCATTGCCGCAAATCCCGCCCGCTCCACCGAAGAAGGCTGGCTCACGCGATATTATCTCGGCCGCACGGCCTTCTCGGCCGCCTGGGTGGCGGCTGCCCTGACGCTGGGCCTGCACCATGCCGGCTTCGGCGTGGTTTTGCTGGTGATCTACCCGCTCTGGGATGCGGCGGCCAATTATGCCGACGCTGCCCGAAATGGGGGCCTCGTTCGCAATCGCACGCAGGCAATTAACGTCTTGGTCAGCCTCGTCACGACCCTGGCCGTGCTGGTGGCCCTGCAGATGGGGCTGAGCGCAGTCCTTGCGGTTTTCGGAGCCTGGGCGGTGCTGTCGGGGCTGTTGCAATTGGGAACGGCCGTCCGTCGCTGGAAGGCGGGAGCGCAATGGGCCATGATCCTGAGCGGCGCTCAATCGGCGCTGGCCGGTACGTTCTTTGTCATTCAGGCCCAGCAATCGGTGCCGGTCGTCATCCCCACGATTGCCGGTTATGCGGCTTTCGGCGCCATCTATTTCCTGGTTTCCGCGCTTTGGCTCATCATCGGCAAAAGGCTGCGCAGGCAGGGATAATTACCGATAGGCTTCCCGCCGCTTCCGCTTGAACGGCAGGGCGCAGAACCGCCAAAGGCCCGACAGCACCAGATAGGCCAGGATGAACCCGCCTCCGGCATAGAGCAGGCCTTCCATGGTCACCGGAATGGCGGGCTTATAGGCCTCGAGCGTGCGGCGGCCGATATCGGTATCGAGATAGGCCGGCAGCGATTGCAGGCGCTCGATGGGTCCGGCGCCCTCGATACGGGCCAGGGTGGCGCTGAGCTGTTCATAGCGTGTGAACGTGGCCGCCATGGCCGTGCCGCGTCCGACGATGAAGGCGTCGGTGGACCCTTCATAACGCCCCAGCGCCTCGGCCCGGTCCAGCCCGCCCGCCGCGGCCGCGCGGTCGAAATCCTCGGTCACGATGCGCAGCTCATCCACCGCCCCGCCGAGCCGCTGGGTATATTGCTGGGCATATTCAGGGAATTGGCTGAGGGTCAGCGCCAGCCCAACCCCACCGATCCCGGCAATAATCCGCCGCATACAAACCTCCGCGTTGTGAAAAGCATGTGGGGCCGGAGTTACGGTTGTATGAATGACCTCAGCTGCCGGGTGCAGCCTTGCCTGCCCAGGTGTCGATTGCGTGATCGACCAAAGCCGGCAATTGGACAAAGATGCCGCGTCCCTCGCCCAGCGGCCCGGCCTGCGCCAATCCCTTTTCAATCGCCCCGGCGCCGATAGGAAGAAAGGCGGCGCTGTCCATGATGGCGGGGGTATTGAAGCTGACCCATTCCCGCTTGCCATTGACGAGCATCGGGGCGCCTTCCTGGATGAGTGCCGGATTGGCGACATAGCGCCGTTCCGCAAGATGGAGGGCGGTGCAGGTGTCGAAATCCACGCCCATGAGCAGGATGCTGGCCCCCAGCCGATAAAGCGCGCCCAAGGGAGAGTGCTCGCCAAAAGGGTCGGCAAGATCGTGGCTTTGCGTCACTTCCCCCGCCAGCGGCCCCAGGGCGGAAAACGACGTAGAGGGATGATTGCTGCGCATGCTGCCTGGCCAGGTGCGAAACAGTTCGGCCACCTGCCCCATCTGCCTGGTCGGCGTGATCTGTGGGTCGAAGGCCGGCATAGTGTCCCGAATGGGCCGATGCCATGCCTTGGGCACCGGTGGCGCCTCCCAATGCTGCGGATCGGTGAGACCAGCCGAATGGGCAGGCATGACGAGAGTGCCGTGCTTGCCGATGGCGTCGAGCAAGGCCTGAACGACCGCAACAGCGCCGCCATTGACCCAGCCCAGCGCACTGAGGGACGAATGTACGACCAGCAGATCGCCGTCCTTGACGCCAAGCGCGCGTATATCGGCGAGCAGGCTATCGCGCGTAACCGGCGCGGCGGTCCGCAAGACTTGGTCGGGCTCAGTCAAGGCATTCCCCATACTGCTGGTCGAGCAGCACGCGGTTAACCCGCCGCCCCGTCGCTATCCTCGTCAAATCCGTTATTGACCAGCTCGACAATAGCCTCCAGCGCCTCTCGCGCCTGTTTGCCGCTGGCCTGTACCAGGATCGTGCTCCCCGGTCCCGCGCCCAGCATCATCAGGCCCATGATGGAATTGCCGGCCACCGAGGTGCCGTCCTTGATGACGGCGATGGAAGCGTCGAAGCATTCGGCGGTGCGCACGAAGCGGGCCGAGGCGCGGGCATGCAGGCCCTTGCGATTGACGATGGTCAATTGCTGGGCGACGGCCCGGCCGGTGCTGGCGGCGTCCATGGCTTACCCCGCGCTCAGGATGGAATTGGCCACGGTAATATATTTGCGGCCCGCTTCCTGCGCCAGATTGACCGCGTCCTTGATGGTCATGTCGCCGCGCACGCGGCCGAGCTTGACCAGCATGGGCAGGTTGACCCCGGCGATCACCTCGACATCGCGGTTCTGCATCACCGAGATGGCGAGATTGGACGGCGTGCCGCCGAACATGTCGGTGAGGATGATGACGCCCGAGCCATTATCGGCGCGGTCGACCGCGGCCAGAATGTCGTTGCGCCGGTTTTCCATATTGTCGTCGGGACCAATGGCGATGGTTTCGCAGTAATCCTGCGGGCCGACGACGTGTTCCAGTGCCGACTTGAACTCATTGGCGAGCGCACCATGCGTCACCAGAACCAGACCGATCATGCAACGTCCCCAGCCTGCCGAGATGCGCCTGCGTCGTGGCGCCGACGGCATTCCAGTATTGTCTGCCCCCTGCCCGCGCCAGTGCTTAACCCGGCAAAGGCGTGAACAAATATCAGTCTTGCCCCGGAGCGGCGGGGATTCAAGTGGTTTTTTGTCACGGACGGCCCTCCGGCCGGTCCAGGGCGGCAATGGCCTCACTTACCAACAGCATTTGATGCTCGAGCCCGACAAGGCGGGCCTCGGGCACCGGAGCGCGGGGCAGCGACACCCCCAGAATCTCGGTGCTGAAAGCAGGGGATTCGGGCATGCGCACCAGCTCAGGCACGAGATCGATCAGCAGATGGAGCGGCGCGGGGCTCACATGCGGACGGTTGATAATGCCCCGCCCACGCAGCTCGATAAGCCCGGCAATCGGGGCCGGAACGCTCATGAGCAGCCCTGACGGGCCGGGAGCCAGATCGACCCGGTCATCGGCCACGAGAGCAGCGGAAAGGCCGCGCGCCGCCCAGCGATCGAGCAGGGCCAGAGCCAGCAGCGACTTGCCCGCGCCCGAGGGGCCGCGCAGCAGCAATCCGGTCGTGCCAAGCTGGATGGCCGTGCCATGCAGATTGTGGTTCTGGGTCATGGCGGGGCCTATTTGCGCGCCCGCGGCAACACAATCGTGAACAGGGCGCCCGAGCGATCCTCGCGATTGGACGCGCGGATCGTGCCCTTATGGGCGTCCACGATCTGCTTGGAGATGGACAGGCCCAGCCCCGAATGATCGCCGAAGCTCTCGGTATCGGGCCGGTCGGTATAGAAACGCTGGAAGATCTTGCCGAAATCCCCGGTTATGCCGCGCCCCTCATCAGTCACGGTCACGGTGATGTCGTCGGCATCGGTGGCGAGCGCGACTGTTACCACGCCCCCTTCGGGCGAGAAGGAAACGGCATTGTCGATGAGATTGGCAAAGACCTGCGCCAGCCGGCTTTCATGGCCATTGACCACCGCATTGCCTTTGCCTGTCCGCTTGCCCATCACCACCGAGACATTGCGGCCCTGGGCCATGTCCTGCTGGATGCCGACCATGGCCTCGGCCAGTTTTTCGATATCGACGCGGTCGGCGCTTTCGCGCGCCAGTTCGGCATCGAGCCGGCTGGCGCTGGAAATATCGGTGATCAGCCGGTCAAGCCGTTTGACATCGTGCTGGATGATGGCATTGAGCCGGTCCTTGTCCTCCTGGCGCTTGGCCAGCGGCAGGGTTTCCACCGCGCTGCGCAGCGAGGTCAGCGGGTTCTTGAGCTCGTGGGCCACATCGGCGGCAAAGCGCTCGATGGCCTCGATGCGGTTGTAAAGCGCGTCGGTCATCCGCCGCAATGCGCCCGACAGATGCCCGATCTCGTCGGGCCGGTCGGTGAAATCGGGGATTTCGGCGCGGGCATTGCCGGCGGTCTGCACCCGCTCGGCCGCTGCCGAAAGCCGCCGCATCGGGCCGGCAATGGTGCCCGCCAGCAGCAGGGACAGCGCGATCTGCACCGCCGCGGCGATCATGGCGATGCGCAAAATGCCCCAACGCTCCTGGGAGACGATGGAATCGATATCGCCCGGCGCGGTCGAGAGCAGGATGGCGCCGACCACCGCGCGCACGCGCTGCACGGGAACGGCGACCGAGACGACCAATTGGTTCTGCGCGTCGACACGCACGAAATCGGCCGGCGCGCCCTGCAGGGCCGAAGCGACCTCGGGATAGCGCATGCCCTCGTCGACGCCATATTCCTGATATTTGGGGAAATTGTCGCCCGGCACCCAGGACAAGACGCCATTCCACCAATCCCAGAGGAAATTGCCTTCCTTCTTGGTCTCGATGATCTGCCGGATCACTTCGCCCCGGGCATAGATATTGTCGCTGTCCAAAATCATCAGCCCACCCTGATCGTAGATGCGCGCACGGGTGCGCGTGGGGGTGATGAGGTTGCGCAGCAGGGGCGCCACGCGTTCGGGATTGATGGGGAATTCCAGCGTCGGATCGAAATAGGAGAGCGAGGAGACCGTGCCGTCCCCCTGCAATTCCAGCAACCGGTCGGGATTGACCGAAATGACGTCGCTATCGACCGTAGCCGAAGCGGCGACCGCGGCGGCGATGATTTCGCCCTGCACGCGCAGCGATTGTACGCGCGCGTCGATCAGGCCGGCCCGCCACTGGTTGAGATAGAGAATGCCCACCACCAGCACCAGGAGCCCAGCCAGGTTGAGCACGATGATGCGCCGGGTGAGGCTGGAAAAGATGGTGAAATCGAGAAATCGGCTGATGCCGCCGGCCACGCGATAGAACGGGGCCAGCAGGAGCCGCCAGGGGTGACGCCGGCGCCGCTCGGGTTCGGAAGCTACCTCGGGCGGCATCGCAGCCTCGGGCAGCTTCGCTGCCTTGCCGGGCGCCTCGGCGTCCGGCCTGGATTGTGTATCGGGCTCGAGAATGGCCACTTGGTTTGCTTATTGCTCCTTGAAGCGATAGCCGACGCCATAGAGCGTCTCGATCATCTCGAAGTCGTCGTCGGTCGCCTTGAACTTCTTGCGCAGCCGCTTGATGTGGCTGTCGATGGTGCGATCGTCGACATAGACCTGATCGTCATAGGCCGCGTCCATCAGCGCATTGCGCGACTTGACGACACCGGGCCGCAGCGCCAGCGCCTGCAGGATCAGGAATTCGGTGACGGTCAGGGTCACCCGCTGCCCCTTCCAGGTGCAGGTATGGCGTTCTTCATCCATCACCAGCGAGCCGCGCTCGATCAGCGCCTTGCCCGGCTGGGCTTCGCCGGCAGCACCGGCGGGCGCAGAGGGGTCGCGCGGGGCGGAACGGCGCAGGATCGCCTTGACGCGCTCGACCAGCAGGCGCTGGCTGAACGGCTTGGTGATGAAATCGTCGGCGCCCATCTTAAGGCCGAACAGCTCGTCGATCTCTTCGTCCTTGGACGTGAGGAAGATCACCGGCACATCCGACTTCTGGCGCAGGCGGCGCAGCAATTCCATGCCGTCCATGCGCGGCATCTTGATATCGAGAATGGCAAGATCGGGTTTGTCGGTGGTGAGGCCTTCGAGCCCGGAGGCACCATCGGTATAGGTGGCGACCTGATAGCCTTCCGCCTCGAGCGTCAGCGACACCGAGGTCAGAATATTGCGGTCGTCATCTACCAGGGCAATCTTGGGCATGAGCTGCCTTTCGTGTTGGGACGCGTGATGGCCGGCTGGAACTATAGCCGGAAAACATCGCGTTGCAGGCGACAATTACGCGTTAAATAAGGCGCGGCCAAGTCTTGAACAATGGCCGAACCCTTTGCGCGGTGGATGCAACTTCCGTCTTACGACCGATTTCGGGATAGTTGCGAGCCCATCGGACACACTAACCTTGGCTCCGTTAAGGGCCGCATCATGGTGTTGCGGCGACCCTTGGAGTTTGCAGATGAGTGTGTTCGACCATAGCGCCTTGCGGGACCGGATTGTCAGGGACGCCGCTTCGGTATCACACAACGATATCGCCCCACGCCTGGTTGCACGCGCCGTTGCCGATGGCGGCGCCGAGCTCACCGCCGATGGTGCGGTTTCGGTGCGCACCGGCGCCTTTACCGGCCGCTCGCCCAAGGACAAGTTCATCGTGCGCGACGGGCTGACCGAGAACAGCGTGTGGTGGGACAATTCGGGCGCCATGAGCCCGGCCCATTTCGATATTCTGCTTGCCGATGCAGAGGATCATCTCGCCGGTCAGCCGATTTACCGCCAGGACCTTCTGGCCGGGGCCGATCCGCGCCATCAATATGGCGTCACCGTGCTCACCCCCAGCGCCTGGCATGCCCTCTTCATCCGTAACCTGCTGATCCGCCCCGGCGAGATGGTGCCCGAAAGCGACAATCCGGTGGCGGTGACCATCGTCCATGTCCCCGCTTTCAAGGCCGACCCGGCCCGCCATGGCAGCCGCACCGATACGGTGATCGCGCTCGATATGAGCCGCAATATCGTTGTCATCGCCGGCACGCTCTATGCCGGGGAGATCAAGAAGAGTGTCTTCAGCCTCTTCAACTTCCATGCCCCCCGCCAGGGCGTCCTGCCCATGCATTGCTCGGCCAATATCGGGGCCAATGGCGACAGCGCGCTGTTCTTCGGCCTGTCGGGCACGGGCAAGACCACGCTCAGCAATGACCCCGACCGCCCGCTGATCGGGGATGACGAACATGGCTGGAGCGAGGATGGCGTGTTCAACCTCGAAGGGGGATGCTACGCCAAGACCATCAAGCTCAGCCCGAGCGCCGAGCCCGAAATTTTCGCGGCCACCGCCAAATTTGGCACGGTGCTGGAAAATGTCGTGCTGGATGCTAACAGTCTGCCAGCATTCGACGACGTTTCGCTCACCGAAAATACCCGTGCGGCCTATCCCATTCACGTGCTGCCGGCCATTGCCAGGGGTAGTGTGGGCGGCACGCCGCGCACCGTGGTTTTCCTTACCGCAGACGCCTTTGGCGTGCTGCCGCCCATCGCCCGGCTCACCCCGGAACAGGCGGTCTATCATTTCCTCTCAGGTTATACCGCCAAGGTGGCCGGCACCGAACGCGGCGTCACCGAGCCGCAAGCCACGTTCTCGGCCTGTTTCGGCGCGCCCTTCATGCCGCTCCATCCCACCGTCTATGGCGCCATGCTGGCCGAAAAACTGAGGGCTAGCGGGGCTTCGGCCTGGCTGATCAATACCGGCTGGACCGGGGGCGGCTATGGCGTGGGCAAACGCATCGACATCGCCTCGACACGGCGCCTTCTCACCGCCGCGCTCAATGGTGAATTGGACACAGCCGAAATGCGGACCGACGAACTGTTCGGCTTTGCCGTGCCGCTGGCCGTTCCCGGCATCAATCCAACCCTATTGACGCCCCGCGCCACCTGGGCCGACAGCCACGCCTACGACCACCAGGCGACCCATCTGGCCGGGCTGTTCCGCGCAAACTTCGAGAAATTCGGCACCGGCGCCAATGCTGCGCCGGGCCCCCGGATGGCGCAGGCGGCGGAGTAGATTTGCGATATCATTGAATGACAAAGGGCGCCTCCGGGCGCTCTTTTTTGTTCAGAGGTTACCCCTCCTACCCCCCCCCTTGATAGGGAGAGGGATATCTCCACTCTTGAACTGGATCGGGTCATAACCACAAGGCGGTCCCGCCCCCTATCAGGGGGAGGCTAGGAGGGGGTATCGCGAGCCCCGATTTTCCAACTTATCCCCGCCCCAAAAATCTCTGGCACACTTCGTCTTCACATGAACGGCCAGCACCGTGCCCATATCGCGGAGCTTGCGAACCGAGAAGCGAAAACCGAGAGGGGTAGCGCCTTAATCAGTTGGGCGAATAGAAGATGTGAGAGCCGATTTCGGCGACCGCGTTATAGGTATTGGCCCAGGCCGGGCGAACAGCGGTGGTGTGGTAGTAGAGGGTCGAGCCGGGCACGGCGCCGACATTTTCACCCAAGGCGAATTCGGCATAGACCTGCTGAGCCAGGTCCTTGGAGCGGGCCCAGGCGCGGCGTTCGCCCGGGGCGTCGTCGCGGCCGTCGCAGGCGAAGGTAAACTGGCAGCGATAGCGGCCCTTATTGGCGTTCTGGTAGATGACGCCGCAGAGGGTGGACGGGAACTTGCCCGAGCGCGCCCGGTTGACGATGACATTGGCGACAGCGAGCTGGCCGGCTTCGCTTTCCCCGCGCGCCTCGTGATAAATAGCCTGGGCGAGGCAACCGCGCTCGGTATTGGCATGGTCGAGACGCTGGCCGGTGGTCTGGTAGCCGCTTTCGATATAGGCGGCGAGCACCGAAGGATTAAGCGCCCGCTCGGAGGGGGCGCTGGAAGCGGCGAAGCTGTCGATAGCCGAAAGCGCGCCATTGCTGCCGCCGAACGACCCGCGGGCGATATAGCCCATCAGCACTTCGGAATTGAGTTCGGGCTGCGGCAGGGCGGCGGCGACGTCAAAGGCGCGCAACGCCTGCTGGCGGGCGACGTAATTGGAGAGCAGCGCTTCAGTCAGTTTCTGCTGGCCAGGCTCAAGCGGCACCGCGGTCGCGCCAAGGGCCGGCTGGGCGCGCAACACGGCCAGATCGGCCGGCACGTCGAGCGGGGTCACATCGGCGATGCGGAGAGCTTCGGCATGAGCAGGAGCCAGGGTAACGAACAGCACGAGCGCAACCGCGCACAGGATCAGCACATGCGAAACCGCACGCACAGCGATGACCTGCCAGGTTTGCGTCAATGCCCCGTCCTTGCCCCTGAGCCCGTCCGGCCGTTTCCGGCGGGCCTTCATGATCGTCCGATCCGTCGTTGCGGACCGGCTTGGTCTGGTAACGAGCCGCACCCTATCCGGGCTTGGCCCGGCTGGGAAGCCGAAATTTACCGTCGGTTAACCATAAGCGTTAGCTTCTTAAGTTAGGGTTAATCGAGCGGCCGTCACTTGAAAACCCTTAGCGCACAAAGGCTTGGGACGTAACAAACAGGGCTTTAAGGGGAAGGATAAAAGTTTATGGGATTTGGCTGGGCCAAAACTATTAACAAAAGGATTGCCGCCGAAGCGCAAGCAAAAGGGTCCCGGCCGTGGCCAGGACCCTTTCCAGAAAGAACGAGAAAACCGGTGTCAGCGGGGCGTGAACGCGGCCAGGCGCACGTGATCGAGGCTTTCCAGGACGGAGATACCGAGCGCCCGCAATTCATCATTGGGGTGGACCAGATCGGGCACCATGACGGTCTGCATGCCCGCCGCATGAGCCGCCCGCACGCCAGCATGGCTGTCCTCGAGGGCGAGGCATTGCGTGGGGTCGATGCCAAGCCGCCGGGCTGCCGTGAGATAGGGTTCGGGATGGGGCTTGGGATTGACCACGTCGTCGCGGGTGACCACGGTCTCGAACAGATCAAGCAGGCCCGCCGCACCCAGATGGGTATGAGCATGGGGCTGGCGCGACGACGTCGCGACGGCAATGGGGATCTTGCGATCGCGCAATTCAGTCAGAAATTCCCGTGCGCCCTGCTTGACCGGCACACCCGCATGGGTGCGCTCGCGCATGCTGACGCGGCAGCGCTCGTCAAACAAAGTATAGGGGAAAGCCACGCCATAGGCCTCGATCAGCAATTGATTGGTGCGCTCGTGGCTGGAGCCCACCATGGCCATATGCACCGCATCGGTCATTTCGAAGCCCAGCTCGGTGCAGACTTCAAAGACGATGGTTTTGAACACCGCTTCGGTATCGAGCAGCGTGCCGTCCATATCGAAGATGGCGGCCTGGAAGGGCGCGAGGCGCAGAATGTCGCTTTGGGGTTTCATTGCTTGGGATATAGGGCGATTTGCGTTAGCGCGCTAGGGAGGCAAGCGAAAGGCTGGGTTGCACACTGGCGCTGGCGCAGGGCACTTGGTAGCCTAGCGGCATGCCCCAATTCAAACCAGCCACAGCGCACGAAACGCTCGGCGATGCGTTCTTCGATCGTGTCGCGGCGGCCGATTTTCCCAAGACCATCCTGCGCCATCGCGACCAGCGCTGGGCCGCAAGGATGGGGCTCGACGGGCTGAGCGAGGCCGAATGGATCGATCATTTTGCCCGTTTCGTGCCCCTGCCGGGCTCGTTCAACCAGCCGTTGGCGCTGCGTTATCACGGGCATCAATTCCGCAGCTACAATGCCGACCTGGGGGACGGGCGCGGTTTCCTGTTTGCCCAGGGATATGACCTTACGGATGGGCGCCTGCTCGATTTCGGCACCAAGGGCAGCGGCAAGACCCCCTGGTCGCGCGGCGGCGATGGGCGGCTGACGCTCAAGGGCGGCGTGCGGGAGGTGCTGGCCACCGAAATGCTGGAAGCTTTGGGCGTCTATACCTCCAAGAGCTTTTCGCTGATCGAGACCGGCGAAGAGCTCTATCGCGGCGACGAGCCGTCTCCCACTCGCTCTTCGGTGCTGGTCCGGCTCAGCCATAGCCATATCCGCATTGGCACCTTCCAGCGCCTTGCCTATCTAGAAGACACCGCCGGCATCGGCCAATTGGTCGATTATACGATTGCCAATTACTATCCGCAGCTGTCCGAGGCTCCCGACAAGCCAGCCGCCCTGCTCGAAGCGGTGGTCGCGGCAGTTGCCCGGCTGGGGGCGCAATGGATTGCCGCCGGGTTCGTTCATGGCGTGCTCAATACCGACAATATCAATGTCACGGGCGAGAGTTTCGACTATGGGCCCTGGCGGTTCCTGCCCAGCTACGATCCCGATTTCACCGCCGCCTATTTCGACGAGACGGGGCTCTATAGTTTCGGCCGCCAGCCCGATACCCTGGCCTGGAACCTCACGAGGCTAGCCGAATGCCTGCTGCCGCTATCGAGCATCGAGGCGCTGGAACCCGCGCTCAATACGATCTGGCCGCAATTCCGCGCCGCCCTGCCCGCCGCCATGCTGGCCCGGCTGGGGCTTGAGCCCCGCGACGTGGACAGCGACAGCGCCTTTGTCACGGCCCTGTTCGGCTTTCTCAGCCAGTCCCGGGCGCCCTATGAGCAATTTTTCTTCGATTGGCGCGGCGGGGCCCTGAGTGCCGAGCGGGCGGCGGCCAGTCCGTCGGCCGAGCTTTATGCGAGCGAGGCCTTCCGGCCCATTGCCGATGCCATGGAGGCCTATGCGCCAACCAAGACGGTCAATCTTGATCATCCATATTTCGCGCGCCGGAAGCCGCGTACCATGCTGATCGATGAGGTCGAGGCGATCTGGGCGCCCATTGCCGAGCGCGACGACTGGGGGATGTTCGCCCAGGCACTGGCCGAAATCGCCGAGATGCGCGATGGCTATGGCATCATTGTCTGAGGAGGAGCCCATGAGCCTATATGAACTCGATGGCGTAGCGCCGCGGATCGATCCAGGTGTGGCCTGGATCGCGCCGACCGCCGTGCTGGTCGGCAATGTGGTGGTGGGAGAAGATGCCGGCATCTGGTTCGGCGCGGTAGCGCGCGGCGACAATGAAGCCATCACCATCGGCGCCCGGACCAATGTGCAGGACAATGCGGTGCTCCATACCGATATGGGCTTTCCCCTGACCATCGGGGAAGGCTGCACGATCGGGCACAAAGCCATGCTGCATGGCTGCAGCATTGGCGACAATAGCTTGATCGGCATGGGCGCCACCGTGCTCAATGGCGCCAGGATCGGCCGCAATTGCCTGATCGGGGCCGGGGCCCTGATCACCGAGGGCAAGGAAATTCCCGATGGCTCGCTGGTCGTGGGGGCGCCTGGCAAGGTGATCCGGACGCTCGATGCGGAAGCCATTGCCGGGCTCACGCGCTCGGCCGAGGGCTATGTGCGCAATGCCAGGCGCTTTGCCACCGGCCTCGCCGATGTGACGGCGCGGCCATCCGATTTCGAACCGGCATAGGGGGCGGGGATTGAGCGAGGCGCAGACACGCCAGCAGGCGATACTGGAGCTGGCCCGGCTTGAGGGGCGTGTCATTGTCGAGCCGCTGGCGACGCGCTTTGCCGTGTCGGTCCAGACCATCCGCAAGGATCTCAACCAGCTCTGCGACCAGCGCCTGCTCAAGCGCATGCATGGCGGGGCCGTGTTGCCCTCAGGTATCGAAAACCTCGAATATGAAGCGCGGCGCGGCATTGCGGCGGCGGAAAAACAGGCCATCGGCAAGGCCGCGGCGGCGCTCATTCCCAATGACGCATCGCTGTTCATCAATATCGGCACGACGACCGAGGCGGTGAGCCAGGCTCTGCTCGATCACTCGGGCCTTCTGGTCATCACCAACAATATCAATGTGGCCAACCGCATGCGGGTCTATCC
Source organism: Devosia yakushimensis (assembly GCF_030159855.1). Taxonomy (NCBI): domain Bacteria; kingdom Pseudomonadati; phylum Pseudomonadota; class Alphaproteobacteria; order Hyphomicrobiales; family Devosiaceae; genus Devosia; species Devosia yakushimensis. The sequence goes on from NZ_BSNG01000001.1 coordinate 3,337,474, forward strand.
GCAATTCGAGGTGGTGATTGCCGGCGGCGTGGTGCGGGGCAGCGATGGCGGCATTGTGGGGGAAGCCGCGGCGGGGTTTTTCTCCCAGTTCAAGGTCGATTACGCCATTATCGGCGCTTCGGCGCTAGACGAAGACGGGGCCCTGCTCGATTTCGACTATCGCGAGGTCAAGGTGGCGCAGGCCATCATCGCCAATGCGCGGCACATCATCCTCGTGGCCGATGCGGGTAAATTCGCGCGCACCGCGCCGGTCAGGATCGCCCGGATCGACCAGATCGACATTTTCGTCACCGACCGCAGTCCATCGCCCGCCTTCACCGCGCTCTGCGCCGAAGCCGGCACGATGCTGGTGGAAACCGGGTAAATACCTGCCCAGCAGTTAGCCGCATGCTAACCACCCGATAAGCAAGAGGGCGGGAATAAGGCAATCATAAAGATTGTGCGCCCAGGCTGCCGTCCTGCCCGGACAGAAGACTGGGAAGCGGATGGTATCGGTGACGAATTCGACCCTATCGCAGGACAATAGGCTGGGCTGGCTGCGCCCGATCGCCGTGCCGGCAGTGATTGCCTTGATTGTGCTGGTGGCGGGTGGCTTTTTTCTCGACAGGCAGACCACGATCCTCACCCGCGAGAGAATGCGGGCCGAAGTGCAGGCCGAAATTTCCCTGATCCGCGCCAAGCTCGAAGGCAATATCAACGGCAATATCCAATTGGTGCGGGGGCTGGTTTCGGCGCTGGCCACCGAACCGGACATGGATGAGCGCCGCTTTTCGGCGCTCGCATCCCGCTTGTTGGAAGAGAGAAGCCAGCTGCGCCTCGTGGCTGCGGCGCGGGACCTGGTGGTCACCCTGATCTATCCGGCCTCGGGCAACCAGGCGCTGGAGGGATTTGACTATGCGACCGACGCCACCCAGCGCGAAGCGGTATTCAAGGCGCGCGATACCGGCAGGACGGTGCTGGCCGGGCCGGTCGACCTGGTCCAGGGCGGGCAGGGTTTTGTCGGGCGCTTCCCGGTTTTCACCGGCAATGGCAGCGAGCGGCGCTTCTGGGGCATTGTTTCGGCGGTGGTCGATATCGACCGGCTCTATGCCGAAAGCGGCCTGTTCGACCCATCCCTGGGCATCGAAATTTCCATTACCGGCCGGGATGCGCGCGGAGCCAGGGGCACCCGCTTCTTCGGGCCCGACCTCGATGGCGCGCAACCGGTCGTCGCCAGCGTCGTGCTGCCATCGGGTTCCTGGGAAATCGCGGCCCGGCCCAAAGGGGGCTGGGCGGTCGATCGAGGCATATGGGTCTTGCGCGGCCTCTTGCTCGTCGCGGGCGCGCTGATCGTTTTTCCCATTGTCATCACCGGACGGCTCATGGGGGAACGCCAGCTCCATATCCGCGAGCTCAGGCAGCGCGAGACCGAGCTCGACCGGCTGTCCCGCCGGCTCGCCGTGGCGCTCGACAGTTCCGAGGTGGGTGTCTGGGAAATGGACATTGCCACCCGCGAGCTGGTCTGGGACGAGCGGATGAACGAGCTCTACGGGCTGCCCAAGGATGGCAAGCTCCGCAATTTCGGGCATTGGAAGGCGGCGCTCCACCCCGCCGATTTCGCGCAGGCTTTGACCGACTTTTCCTCGGGCATCAAGGGCGGACGCTATAATTCTGTGTTCCGCGTCACCTGGCCAGATGGGACGGTGCGCACCATCAAGGCGATCGGCGCGGTCTATAACGAGGCGGAGAGCCATTCCAAGCTGGTCGGCGTCAACTGGGACATAACCGAAGATGTCGCGCGCAACGAGGATTTGCGGCGCACCAAGCTTCTGACCGAAGCCCGCAACCGGGAGCTGGAAGCCGCCAAGAACCGGATCGAGCACAATGCGCTCCATGATAGCCTCACGGGCCTGCCCAACCGGCGCTATCTCGATGACATCCTCAAGCGCAATGCGGCACGCGGCTATGCCGGCAGCGGCAGCATTGCCGTGCTGCATCTGGATCTCGACCGCTTCAAGCAGATCAACGACACGCTGGGGCATGCCGCTGGTGACGCCATGCTGATCCATGCCAGCACCGTGCTGCGCGCCAATTGCCGGACCACCGATTTCGTGGCGCGGATCGGGGGCGACGAATTCGTCGTGGTCTGCCCGGCAGGGGATGGAGACGAATATCTGGGCGTGATGGCCGAGCGGATCATCAACCAGATGCGCAAGCCGGTGAATTATCAGGGCCATCAATGCCGGTTCGGGGTCAGCATCGGCATTGCCGCCGGACATGGCGCCGATATCGACGTGGCCCGGGTGCTGGTCAATGCCGATATCGCGCTCTACCGCGCCAAGGCGCGCGGGCGGAACCGGTTCGAATATTTCTCGGACACGCTGCAGGCCGAAGTGGTGCATACCAAGCGCCTGGCGGACGAAATCCTGAGCGGGCTCGAGCGCAACGAATTCGTCGCCTTCTACCAGCCCCAGTTCGACGCCCATAGCCACGATGTGGTGGGGGTCGAGGCCCTGGCGCGCTGGCGCCATCCCGTGCTCGGCCTGCGCACGCCCGACGCGTTTCTGGCCATAGCCGAAGAGCTCAATGTGGTGGCGAGCATCGATCGCGTCATTCTCGACCAATCGCTGGCCGATCTCGAGCGCTGGGACGCCATGGGCCTCAAGGTGCCGCGGGCCTCGGTCAATGTCTCCCACCGGCGGCTGCATGACGACGAGCTGATCGCGGGGCTGCAAAAACTCCATATCCCGCCGGGACGGGTATCGTTCGAACTGGTGGAATCGATCTATCTCGATGAGAGCGACGCCGTGGTCGCCCACAATATCGACCGGCTCAAGGAATTGGGCATCGAGGTGGAAATCGACGATTTCGGCACGGGCTATGCCTCCATTGTGTCGCTGCAGAAATTGCGGCCGGCGCGGCTCAAGATCGACCGGCAATTGGTCGATCCCATCCTCGATGATGCCGGACAGCGCCAATTGCTGGCCTCGATCGTCGATATCGGCAAATCCATGGGCATTTCCGTCATCGCCGAGGGCGTGGAAACCATGGCGCATGCCGCGATCCTGGCCGAACTGGGGTGCGATATCCTGCAGGGCTATGCCTTTGCCCGGCCGATGAGCCGGAACGATCTCGAGACATTCCTGGCCGAACAGCGCTGGCGGCGCGCTTCCTGAAAGGGCGACAGCCCGGCGACGCCGTGATAGGCCTGCCCGCATAAAACGGGGAGCAGGGCATGGCGGACGAGAGCGGACGGTTGGGGCTGGGTATTGTCGGCGCGGGCATGGGCGCCAAGCCGCATGCCCTGGCGCTGCAGGCTCTCAAGGACGAGATCGCCGTATTGGGCGTCCACCGGCGCAATCGGGCTGAGCTGGATGGCTTTTGCCAGACCTATGGCTTTACCGCTGCCCAGAGTTACGAGGCACTGCTGGCCGATCCGCGGCTCGACATGGTGCTGGTGCTGACCCCGCCCAATGCGCGGCAGGATATCGTTGCGGCGGCCGCCAGAGCCGGCAAGCATGTGCTTATCGAAAAGCCGGTGGAGCGGACCACCGCAGCGGCCGAGCGGCTCTCTGCCCAATGCCACGCCGCCGGGATCGTACTCGGCGTCATCTTTCAGCATCGCTTTCGCAATGCCAGCCGCGCACTGGCCGAGCGGATCGCGGCGGGCGCCTTCGGAGCCCTCCAGACCGTGCAGGTGACCGTGCCGAAATGGCGCTCGCAGCAGGGCTATTACGACCAGCCCGGCCGCGGCACGCTGGCGCAGGATGGCGGGGGCGTATTGATGAACCAGGCCATTCACACGCTCGATCTGATGCTGAGCCTTTGCGGAGCGGTTTCAGAGGTTGTCGCCATGACGGCAACGAGCGGATTTCACCGCATGGAAACCGAAGACTTCGCGGTGGCGGGCCTGCGCTTTGCCAATGGCGCTTTGGGTTCGCTCACCGCCAGTACGGCGCATTTTCCCGATATGCCCGAACAATTGACGCTCGGCTTTGCCAAGGCCACGGCCATGCTCAAAGGCCCCGTGCTCGATATTTTCTGGCAGGATGGGCGAACCGAACAGATCGGGGAGGCCGGCAATGCCAGCAGCAATACCGACCCCATGGCCGGCCCCTTTATCTGGCATCAACGCCAGATCGCCGATTTCGCCGCCGCGCTCCGGGAAGGCCGCGAACCGGTATCGACTGGCCAAACCGCGCTACGCGCCCATCGGCTGATCGACGCCATCATGGACAGCGCGCGGCTCGGCCACGCGCTGCCAGTCGCGAAAGGCTAGGAGGCCAGGGCCGCCTTTTTGGCCAGGCGGTCGCGGATCGATTCGACGCTGGATTTGGGCGTCGCGGCAAAGAGCGTCTTGGTATAGGCGTGCTGGGGATTGCCGAAGACCTCGTCGCGGCTACCATGTTCGACGACATCGCCGAAATACATGACCATGACCTCGTCGGCGATATAGCGCACCACGCTCAGATCGTGGCTGATGAACACATAGGTCAGCCCGAACTCGTCCTGCAGATCCTTGAGCAGGTTGAGAATCTGCGCCTGGACGGAGAGGTCGAGCGCCGATACCGGCTCGTCCAGCACGAGGAAGCTTGGATTGAGCATCAGCGCGCGGGCAATGGCGATGCGCTGGCGCTGGCCGCCCGAGAACATGTGCGGATAGCGGTTGAAATGCTCGGCGCCCAGCCCGACCTTGAGCAGCATGGCCATGGCCCGCTCGCGCCGTTCGGCCGCGGACATCTTGGTATTGAGCAGCAGGGGCTCGGCCAGCACGTCGCCGATCTTCTGGCGCGGATTGAGTGAACCATAGGGGTTCTGAAACACGATCTGCACCTTCTGGCGCATCTCATGGGTGACGTGGCCGGCATCGACCGGTTTTCCATCGATCAGGATTTCGCCCGATGTGGGCGGATCGATCAGCGTGACCATGCGCGCCAGGGTCGACTTGCCGCAGCCGCTTTCGCCCACCACGGCCAGGGTCCGGCCTTTGTCGAGGGTGAAGTTCACGCCCTTGACGGCATGCACCACCTTGGCCGGCCGCAGAAAGCCGCCGGACGAGGTATAGTCACGGGTGAGGTTACGAACTTCGAGGACGGGGGCGCTCATCATGCCACTCCCGGCGCGGGTTCAAAGACGAAGTCGGACACCGTGGGCAGGCGATCGCCCACCGCATTTTCCGGCAGGGCCGAGAGCAGCGCGCGCGTGTAATTGGATTTGGGGTTTTCGAAGAGAGAAAGCACATCGGCTTCCTCCATCTTGTGCCCCTTATATTGCACGATGACCCGGTCGGCCGTTTCGGCGACGACGCCCATGTCGTGGGTGATCATGATGAGGCCCATGCCATGCTCGGCCTGGAGCCGGACCAAGAGATCAAGGATCTGCTTCTGGATGGTCACATCGAGCGCAGTGGTGGGTTCGTCCGCAATCAGCAGCTTGGGATTGCAGGCAATGGCCATGGCGATCATGACGCGCTGGCATTGGCCGCCGCTCATCTGATGGGGGAAAGCGCCAAGCCGTTCGGCGCCATCCTTGATGCCGACCAGATGCAGCAATTCCACCGCGCGCTGGCGGGCCGCCCTGCCCTTCAGCCCCATATGCTTGGCCAGCACTTCCTCGATCTGAAAGCCTACGGTGAAGCAGGGATTGAGGCTGGCTATGGGCTCCTGGAAGATCATGGCAATGTCCTTGCCGATAATCTTGCGCTTGTCGGCTGGCGACATGGAGAGCAGGTCGAGGCCCTCGAATTGCATTTTATCAGCAGTGACGGTCGCGGTGCCGGGGAGCAGCCCCATGACCGCGAGCATGGCCACGGACTTGCCCGAGCCGGATTCCCCGACAATGGCGAGGACTTCGCGGGCATCGACCGACACATCAATCCCGTCGACGGCCTTGAACAGGCCCACCGAGGTATCGAAGGAAACGGTCAGGTTCTTGATATCGAGCAGAGGCATCTTAGCTCCTCTTGAGCTTGGGATCGAGCGCATCGCGCAATCCGTCGCCGATGAGGTTGATGGCGAGCACGGTGATCAGGATCGCTAGACCCGGGAAGGTCACGACCCAGGGCGCGCGCAGGATGAATTCGCGGGCCGAAGCCAGCATGGTGCCCCATTCCGGGGTTGGTGGCTGAGCGCCCATGCCCAGGAAACCAAGAGCGGCGGCTTCCAGAATCGCATTGGAGAAACTCAGCGTCGCCTGAACGATCAGCGGCCCAAGGCAATTGGGCAGGATGGTCACCAGCATGAGCCGGAAATGCCCGGCGCCGGAGAGGCGGGCGGCGGTCACATATTCGCGGTTCTTTTCCGCCATGACGGCGGCGCGGACGAGGCGGGCAAAGTGCGGTTGCAGCACCAGGGCAATGGCCACCATGGCGTTGAACAGGCCCGGCCCCAGAATGGCCACCAGCACCAGCGCCAGGAGCAGCGAGGGGAAGGCCAGGATGATATCCATGACGCGCATGATCAGCGCATCGACCCAGCCGCGGAAATAGCCGGCGAGCACGCCCAGCGTCACGCCGACAATGAGCGCACCGACCACGACGAAAAAGCCGATGAACAGTGAATAGCGGGCGCCATGGATGAGGCGGGAGAGCATGTCGCGCCCCACCGGATCGGTGCCGAGCAGGAAGCGCGGATCGCTGCCCATTTCCCAGAACGGGGGCTTGAGGATGGCGTCGCGATATTGCTGGTCGGGCGAATAAGGCGCCAGGAGGGGCGCGAAAATGGCGATCAGCACCAGGAGGGCAAAGACCACCAGGCCAATGACCGCACCGCGATTGATGGAGAAATAGTGCCAGAATTCGCGCAGGGCGGCGAGGCGGTCGGACTTGACGGGAACGGGTTGGGTTGTTTCGGTCATCTTACTGCACCCTGATACGCGGGTTGATGACGGCATAGAGCACGTCGACGATCAGGTTCACCGCCATGACGATAAGCGCGATCAGCAAGAGGCCCGATTGCACGACGACATAGTCGCGCTTGGCGATGGAATCGATCATCCATTTGCCAATGCCGGGCCAGGAGAAAATGGTTTCGGTGAGAATGGCGCCGCCCATGAGCAGGCCGATCTGCAGGCCAATGGTCGTGACCACCGGGATCAGCGCATTGCGCAAGGCATGCACATTGATCACCCGGCGGGGCGACATGCCCTTGGCCTTTGCGGTGCGCACATAATCCTCGCCCAGGATTTCGAGCATGGCCGAGCGCGTTTGCCGGGCGATGACCGCCAGGGGAATAGTGCCCAGCACCACAGCCGGCAGGATCAGATGGCGCAGCGCCGATACGAAAGCAGCCCAATTGCCATAGAGCAGGGTATCGACCAGCATGAAGCCGGTGATGGGACGCAGGAAGAAAGAGAGCGCGATGCGGCCCGAAACCGGCGTCCAGCCCAGATAGCCGGAAAAGAAGATGATCAGCAGCAGGCCCCACCAGAAGATGGGCATGGAATAGCCCGTCAGCGCCACGCCCATGGTGAGCTGGTCGAACCAGGAACCGCGCTTGACCGCAGCGAAGATGCCGGCAGGAATGCCGATGATCACCGCCAGGAACATGGCGACCAGGGCCAATTCGATCGTGGCGGGAAAGAGCGTCATGAATTCGGTGATGACCGGGCGCTTGGTGGCCAGCGAGACACCGAAATTGCCCTGCAGGATGCCGCCGAGATAATTGAAATATTGCTGCCAGATCGGCAAATTGTAGCCGAACTGCTCGCGCAGGATTTCGTAGCGTTCCGGCGTCACGCCGTGCTGGCCGGCCATGGCCAGGATGGGGTCGCCCGGCAGCACGCGGACAAAGGCGAAAGCACATATGGAAATGCCGATGATGGTCGGCACGATCAGCGCAAGCCTGCGCAGAATGTAATTGAGCATGCGGGTCTTTACCCTAAAGCGCTGTGCCGGCAAACTCGGCAGGGCGCACGTTTCCTGTTGTGGCGGGGCATTTGACGGGAGCCGTTGGCCGGCGCCTCTTTACCCTGCTCTAAAATGAATGGGGAGCCCCGCACCGGTAAAACCGGCCCGGGACTCCGTAATTTGATCGGCGTTAGCCTTACTCGGTGACGTCGACGCCGTCGAAGCGGTGAATGCCCAGCGGGTCCATCTTGTAGTTGATGACGCGCTTGTTCATGGGCATGAACACTTTCGAGTGAGCCAGCGTGAGAGCAGGTTCTTCAGCCTTGAAGACCTCCTGGGCCTTTTCATAGAGCGCTGTGCGCTCGGCCTGGTCGGCAGTGGTCTTGGCCTTCTGGATCAGGTCTTCGAATTCCTGGTTGCACCAGCTCGAGTAATTGGACACGCCAATGGCCGAGCAGGAGAACAGGGTGGCGAAGAAGTTGTCCGGATCACCATTGTCGCCGGTCCAGCCGATCTGGAACGGGCCCTTGCGGTCGGGCTGCTTGCCGCGCTCGCGATATTCGGTCCATTCGTAGGAGACGATATTGGCGGTGACGCCAATCGCCGCCCAGTCAGCCTGGATCAGTTCGGCAACGCGCTGGGCGTTGGGATTGTAGGGACGCGACACCGGCATGGCCCAGAGATCGGTGGTGAGGCCCGTCACGCCGGCTTCCTCGAGCAGCTTCTTGGCGGCTTCCGGATCATAGGTGTCGGCGGGGATATTGTTGTTGTAGCTCCACATGGTGGGCGGGATCAGGTTCTTGGCGTCCTGGCCGGCACCCTGATAGACCGCCTCGATGATGGCAGCCTTGTCGACAGCCATGGAGAGGGCCTTGCGCACATTGACATTGTCGAACGGCGGCTCGGTGGTGTTGTAGGACATATAGCCGATATTGAGGCCTTCCTGCTCCTGCACCACCAGGTTCTCATTGCCCTGCAGCTGGGCGATATCGGCAGGCGCCGGATAGGCCATGATATCGCATTCGCCGGCCAGCAGACGCTGGGCCCGCACCGAGGGATCGGTGGTGATGGCAAAGATCAGATCGTCGATCGGCTGCTTGCCGGCCCAATAGTCGGGGAAGGCCTGGTAGCGGATGACGGTATCGAGCTGATAGTCCGCGAACACGAAGGGGCCAGTGCCGACCGGCTGGGTCGAGAAGGCAGCCAGATCGCCCGAGGCAGCGAGCTGATCGGCATATTCCTTGGAGACGATGGACGCGAAGTCCATGGCCAGGTTGGCGATCATCGGCGCATTGGGTTCGTTGAGCACGAACTTGACGGTCAGGTCGTCAACCTTGACGATTTCCTTGATGTAGCGGGGCATGTCCATGCCCTGGAAATAGTCCCAGGTCAGGCCGTCGAGATAAGCGAACCAGGCATTGTCTTCCTTCCACTGGCGCTCGAAGCTGAAGATCACGTCGTCAGCATTGAGATCGCGGGTGGGGGTGAAATAGGACGTGGTGTGGAACTTGACGCCCGGACGCAGCTTGAAGGTGATTTCCTTGCCGTCTTCGGAGGTGCTCCAGCTCTCGGCCAGGCCCGGCTCGATGGCGGTGCCGCCTTTTTCGAACTCGACGAGGCGATTGTAGATGGTGCGCGAAGAGGCGTCGAAGTCGTTACCGCCGGTGGTCGGACCGGGATCGAAGTGCGCCGGGGAAGCTTCGGAACAGAATACCAGCTGCTTGGCCTGGGCAGCGCCCGCGGCCAGAGCCAGCATGGCTGAAGCCGCTAGCAGGGTGGTCATCAATTTCATGATTGTTGTCTCCCGAGAAAGTTTTTTGCGCATCCGGTTTGCCGGCCGGAGCTTGGGCGCCAACAAAGCCTAGAATTTAGGGGAGCGCAATGGGTGAGTTTTACCATTTGGTCAATTCGATGACAGTGATTGCCCCATTCCACAACAATGGACGGTTTCGGACCGATCCGTTCGGTTGCAACGACCTGCCGCTTGACCGGCGATAGGCGGCAGTGATCCAAAGGAAACATGACCCGCTCCATCGCCACCATTGCCCTTGTCGTCGCCGAATATGATGAGGCGATAGCATTTTACCGCGATCAGGCCGGCTTCAGTGTGCTCAGCGACACCCCTATGGGCGGCGGCAAGCGCTGGGTCGTGGTGGCGCCGCCGGGCGGCACGGGTGCCAGGCTCCTTCTGGCCAGGGCCGACGGGGCCGAACAGCGCCGGGCCATAGGCAACCAGACGGGCGGCCGCGTCATGCTGTTTCTGGAAACCGACGACTTCATGCGCGATCATGCCGCCATGCTTGCGCGCGGCGTCCATTTTCTCGAAGAGCCCCGGCACGAGCCCTATGGGAGCGTTGCCGTCTTCGAAGATCTCTACGGGAACAAATGGGACCTTATCGAGCCCAAATAGCCGCGCTGGCGCTGCTGCTGGTTTCCCCGGCCCTGGCGCAGGAGCCGGGCTGGCATTATTCGCCCCTGCCGGGGGAAGGCGACCGCGCCACGCTGGGATGCGCGCGGGATGGAAAACCGGAGGATTTCGCGTGCCTTGCGGTACGCTGCGAGGATGATTTCACCACCGGGGTCCATATTCACACCAGCGACAAGGCGACGGCGCCGGGCCTCTGGGACATAACCATAGACCGCGAAGTACGCACCCTGGTTGCCGAACCCGCCCTGCCCTATGGCGGCAAATTCGTCGCGGACGGGCCCTGGCTGCTGGAACGGCTGGCCCAGGGTGCCTATGTCTATCTGCAGAAATCGGGCGAGAGGGATGCTCCGGTCTATTTCATCGACCTGACCGGATCGCTCTTCGCCATCAACACGGCGCTGGCCTTTTGTGCGCCACGCCTGCCCCGCCCCGGCGAACCCAATGCGGGCGGAGACGTTTAGAGCATTACCACAACAGGAGAATACCCATGGATCGCCGCCCGCTCGGACGCAGTGAACTTGTCATCGAACCGCTTGTGCTGGGCGGCAATGTCTTCGGCTGGACGGTCGACGAAAAACAAGGCTTCGACATTCTGGACGCCTTTGTCGATGCCGGCTTTACCGCGCTCGACACGGCCGAGGGCTATCCCAATTGGGTGCCGGGCAATCCCCCGGGCATGAGCGAGACCATTATCGGGAAATGGCTCAAGGCGCGCGGCAATCGCGACGCCGTGCATATCATCACCAAGGTCAATTCGGGCAAGGTCAAGAACGGGCTGAGTGCCGAGGGCATCAAGACCTCGATCGAGGCCTCGCTCAAGCGGCTGCAGACCGATTATGTCGATCTCTATTTCAGCCACTGGCCCGATCCCGATGCCAGCCACGAAGAAACCCTGGGCGCCTATGACGTGCTGATCCGCGCCGGCAAGGTGCGCGTGGTGGGGGCCTCGAACTACACCCCGCAAATGGTCCGGGACGCCGAGGAGATTTCGGTGATCAAGTCGCTGCCGCGCTATGAAGTGCTGCAGCCCAAATACAATCTCTATGACCGCGCCGATTTCGAAGGCGAATTGCAAAAGCTCGCCATCGAGCAGGAAATCGGCACCATCGTCTATTATAGCCTCGCCTCAGGGTTCCTGACCGGCAAATACCGCTCCAAGACCGATCTCGGCAAAAGCCAGCGTGGCGGCGGCATCGAGAAATATCTCGATAAGAAGGGCGAAGCGATCCTCTCCGCCCTCGACGCGGTCGCCAAGGCCAATGACGCCACTCCCGCCGAAGTGTCGCTGGCATGGCTGGTCGCACAAAAGGGCGTCAGCGCCCCGATCGCCTCGGCGACATCAGTGGAACAGGTCAAGAGCCTCGCCAAGGGCGTCCGGCTCAAGCTCAGCGATGCGGATTTGAAGGCGCTGAGTGCTGCTGGGAAGCAGTAGACAGACTTCCGTGGCTCTCGCCCACCCCACCCTCATTCCCTCCCCATCAAGGGAGGGAGGCGCAGGCACTGCCTTCTCGGTTCCATCGTCTCCCTCCCCTTGTGGGGAGGGATCAAGGGTGGGGGTATGAGGGCCCCAATCCGAAATTTACCACTCGAAATCCGGCCCATTCTCCCTGGCGCCGAGCAAAAACACATCGGCCATCAGCCGTAGTGGCGCGGCGTCGACATCGGTTTCGTGGCGGTCGAGGAGCGTCGCGAACCGCTCATACATGGCCGCATATTCCCCGTCGCCATGCTGGAGCACCAGCTCGTCATTGACGCGCAGGCTGCGGCCGCCATTTTCGAGCTTGAGTACATCCCCGGCCATGGTCTCGACGCGGATGGTCCAGATTTCCCCGCTCTCTTCGAGCCAATTGAACCCGGCCGACAGGCCCGGCTTGTGCAGCTGGCCGGATTTGAAGGCGATCTCGACATCGACCGGGGTCTGCCGATTGGCCGGGAAGGTCAACTTGCTCGCCTCCACAAAGACCGGGAAGGGCATGATCTTGGTGAAGATGGACATGGCATTGATGCCGGGATCGCAGACGCCGAACCCGCCCGGCTCCCAGACCCAATCCTGGCCCGGATGCCATTTGCGCACGCTTTCGCGCCAGTCGATGCGTACCGATCTGACCCCGCTTTCGGCCAGGATATCCCGGGTGCGGTCGACCGCGGCATTATATTGGGAATGCCAAGTCTGATAGAGCACGCGACCGAGCCGGCCGGCATAGGCGACCAGGTCGTCCAGTTCGGAAATCGTCGTCGTGGGGGGCTTTTCCATCATGACGTCCTTGCCGGCTTCCAGCGCCTCGCGGACATATTGATGGCGGATGCCCGGGGGCGTGCAGATCGACACCAGCGACACGTCCGGCATGGCCGCATAAAGCTCGGCCGGGGTCTTGAACACCGGCAGGCCATTGTGACCGACGCCGCGCGTCGACACGGTGGCCGCCAGTTCGAAATCGTCGGAATTATCGATCACCGGCAGGTGCTGGTCCTGCGCGATCTTGCCCACACCGATGACGGCGATTTTGCGTTTGGCCAATGGTCGGTCCTCTTGCCGGAAATGCGGGCGTATAGAACAGAGAGCCCCCGGCTCTGCCAAGGGGCTGCTCGCCGATTTGTATGATTTTTGTGGCTAGGCCGAAGGCTCCCAGAGCTCGATCTGGTTGCCCTCGGGGTCGTGGATGCGCGCGAAGCGCCCGGTTTCGGGCGTGTCCCATTCATCCGGACGGGTCTCGATGGCAATACCCGCCGCACGCAATTGGTCCATCATGCCGTCCAGGTCATCGACGCGGAAATTGATCATCCATTGCTTGTCGGCGGGAAAATAAGTGCTGGTCTGCTTGAATGGCGCGAAGACGGTGAGCCCCGCCTCCTGGTTGAAGAGCTCGGCCACGCCGAGATGGGTTTCATACCAGGCCGCAAGCGCTGCCGTGTCGCGCGAGCGAAAGAACATGCCGCCAATGCCCAAAACCTTTGCCATGGCCGTCTCCTAGCGGATCAGAATTGCCCGGAAGTCATTTACATTGGTGCCGGTCGGCCCGGTGACCAGCAGGTCACCAATGGCCGCGAAGGCCGAATATGCATCATTATCGGCCAGGGCCGCCAGCGGGTCGATGCCGGCATGGCGCAGCCGCGTGGCCGTGGTGCCATCGCAGAAGGCGCCGGCATTGTCCTCCGAACCATCGATCCCGTCGGTATCGGCGGCCAGGGCGGTAATGCCCTCGACGCCATCGATGGCGATGGCAAAGGCCAAGAGGAATTCGGCATTGCGCCCGCCCCTGCCCTTGCCGCGCAGGGTTACCGTGGTTTCCCCGCCCGACAGCAGCACAACGGGCTTGTTGAAGGGGCGATTGCGGGCGGCGATTTCGCGGGCCATGGCGGCATGGACCTGGGCCACGTCGCGCGATTCCCCTTCGATGGAATCGGAGAGAATGGCGGCCTCGACCTTCTGTTGCCGGGCGAGGTCGGCGGCCGCCTCCAGCGACAAAGCGGCCGAGGCGATGGTGCGCACGGTGTTGCGGGCAAAGCCCGGATCGCTGGGCAGCGGAGCCAGGTCATCCTCGCCGGCCAGCAAAGCCTGTGCCGCCGGCGGCAGGTCGAGCCGGTAGAGATTGGCATATTTGCGCGCCAGTTCGCGCGTTCCCGCCAGGGGAATGGTGGGGCCGGAGGCAACGATGGCCGGATCGTCGCCGGGCACATCGGACACCACCAGCGTTGCCACCCGAGCAGGGCCGCAATGGGCCGCCAGCCGCCCGCCCTTGATGGTCGAGAACTGGTTGCGGATCAGGTTCATCACCCCGATCGGCGCCCCCGACGCGAGAAGTGCCCGGTTGATGGCCTGTTCGTCATCGAGCGTCAGCCCCGGCGCCGGAGCGGGCAGCAGCGAGGAACCACCGCCCGAAATCAGCGCCACCACCAGATCGTCATGGGAGAGGCCCGAAACGGTTTCCATGATGCGGCGGGCGGCAAGAAAACCGGCTTCGTCCGGCACGGGATGGGACGCCTCGACGATTTCGATGCGCTCGCAGCTTTCGCCATAACCATAGCGGGTCACGACCAGCCCGCTGAGCGGGCCGTCCCAGGCCTCTTCAAAGGCTCTCGCCATCTGGGCGGAGGCCTTGCCGGCGCCGATTACCAGCGTACGGCCCGCCGGCTTGGGTGGCAGGTTGAGGCGTACGGCAAGAGCCGGCTGCGCCTTGGCCACAGCGGCCTGAAACAAGGACTGAAGAAGGGGGCGATCCATGGGCTGGGTTGCGACTCGATACGGCCAAGGGTAGGCCAACAGGGGTGATGCAGCCATTTGGGGCTGTCCGCGGCCGACTGTCAAACGACAGACACAGATTATCGATAGCGGCTCGCCGACACAGTAAGAAAAGAGGCTCTGAATGACTGAACGATTCGCGATTTATTTCGCCCCGCCGGCCACCGGGAGCCTCTGGGAACGCGCCGCAACCTGGCTGGGGCGCGACGCTGCCGATGGCGATACATTCGACGGGCCGGTTGCCGGCATCGACCGCACGCGGCTGCTCAACCTCACCCAATCGGCCAATCGCTACGGTTTTCACGCCACGATCAAGGCGCCCATGGCGCTGGCCGATGGCGCTGATGAAGCCGATCTGCGCGCCGCGCTGACCCGCTTTGCCGCCGAACGCTCTTCCTTCAGCCTGGGCCGGCTCAAGCTGGCTTCACTGGATGGGTTCCTGGCCCTCGTGCCCGAAGAAGCCAATGAGACCCTCCAGGATTTCGCCGCCCATGTAGTGGAGAGCTTCGAAGTGTTCCGCGCGCCAATGAGCGTCAAGGATCGTGCTGCGCGCGTCGGAAAGGGGCTGAGCGAGCGGCAGGTGGAAGTGCTTGACGCCTATGGCTACCCCTATGTGTTCGAAGAATTCCGCTTCCACATGACGCTGACCGACCGGCTCGCCGCGGAAGACGCCACCGATATCGCCAATGCGGCCAATACCTGGTTTGCCCCGGTGCTGGGCGATGAGATGATCATCGACAGCCTCTCGCTCTATGTTGAATCCGAAAAGGGTCGCCCCTTCCGCCGCGTCGCCGAATTCCCGCTGGGAGGCAATGGCTGATGGGCGAAGAGGTTTTTCGCAATGCCAGGATCGTGCTGGCCGATGAGGTGATCGAGGGCAGCGTGGCCGTGGACGATGGCGTCATATCAGCCATCGACGGCGGCGCCACGCAAACCGGCGAGGATTTCGAGGGCGACTATCTCATTGCCGGCCTCGTCGAACTTCATACCGACCAGCTCGAAAGCTATTACCGGCCCCGGCCCGGCGTGTTCTGGGACCCTTTGGCCTCGCTTCATGCCCATGACGTGCAGATCGCCGGCTCGGGCATTACCACGGTGTTCGACGCGGTGCGGATCGGCTCGGATTTCGACATGCCGACCATGGGCGAACATGTCGACAAGCTCGTCGGCGCCATTCACGCCGGGCGCGAGGGCGGGTGGCTCAGGGCCGAGCATTTCGTGCATTTGCGCTGCGAATTGCCCAGCCATGATCTGGTGCCGCAATTTGAGACCTACGCGGCCGATCCGGCAACCCGCCTGGCCTCGGTGATGGACCATACGCCCGGACAGCGGCAATTCTGCTCGCTGGACGACTACAAGCGCTTCTACAAGGACAAGATGGGGCGCACCCAGGACGAGCTGGACAGCTATATCGCCGCGCGCCTGGCCGAGCAGGCAAAATATTCTGCCACCAACCGGCAAGTCATTGTCTCGCGCGCGGCCGAACTGGGCCTGCCTTTGGCCAGCCATGACGATGCCACGCTCGCCCATGTCGAAGAGGCCGTGGCCGATGGCGTGGCCATTGCCGAATTTCCCACCACGCTCGAAGCGGCCGCCGCGGCCCATGATGCAGGGCTTGCAATCCTGATGGGCGCGCCGAATGTGGTGCGCGGCAAGTCGCATTCGGGCAATATCTCGGCGACCGACCTGGTGCGGGCAGGATTATTGGATGTACTGAGTTCCGATTACGTACCCCTGGCGCTGCTGCAGGCGGTTTTCGTGCTGCCCGAGCGGGTGGAGGGGTATGGCCTGGCTCAGGCGCTGGCCATGGTCACGCTCAATCCGGCCCGGGCCGCCGGGCTTGACGATCGCGGGCAGATCGCCATCGGCAAGCGGGCCGATCTGGTGCGGGTGCGCAAATCGGGGCCGTTGCCCGTAGTGCGCGCGGTTTGGCGAGAAGGGCAGAGGGTCGGCTGACATATGGCAAAACCGCTGGGGTCGCTGGTGCTGGTGGTCGGCCCCTCGGGGGTCGGCAAGGACACTTTGATCGGCGGCGCCCGAGGCGGAAGACCACGATAGTCTCGATGCCCCAACCTTTGCCAGGATGGAAAGCGCAGGGCGCTTTGCCCTGTGCTGGGACGCCCATAACCTGCGCTACGCCCTGCCGCTCAGTGTCGATACCGATATCGCGCTGGGGCGCGTGGTGGTGGCCAATATCTCCCGGCATGTGGTGGGTGAGGCGCGGAGCAAGTATCCGGCCTGTTCGGTCGTGCTGGTCACCGCCGAAATTTCGCTGCGCGCCGAGCGCCTGATGCGGCGCGGCCGGGAAAACCGCGAACAGATCACTGCGCGGCTGGCCCGCGAATCCGCGCCGGTTCCCGCCGGCATTGCCCCCATCGTCATCGACAATTCCGGCTCGCTGGCCATCGGGGTCACCGCCTTCGTCATGGCGCTGCGGCAAATCGCGGCGCAGTGAACCAGTTGGGCGCTAACGCGTTGTATCTGCGTCATAAGCGTCGAACGCCGGGAGTTCTCATGAGTCGCAATGGTCTTTATGCCGTGATCGCTGTCTTGCTGATCGCGGTGGCGGCATTTGCCATCTATACCTATCAGCAGCAGAACCGGCCCGGCGTCGAGGTCCGGCTGGACGAGCAGGGAATTTCGATCGATGGCAATGGTTAGTCATGACATCGCGCCCTCGCGTGAAATGCTGGCTGAAGCGATTGCCGGGGAACTGGCCCGGCAGGGCGCCAGGCAGGTTGATATCGAAGCCCTGGTCGACGTGATCAAGGCCGTGATCGACCGGCCGGCGGAGCCAAGCGAGGGCCGCCGCCCCGAGGAACTCAACGCGACCAATGATGATTAGGCTTTGGGTGTTTGCTCGGGACCCACACCACTCACGATGTCATTCCGGCGCAGGCCGGAATCCATGTCCGCATCTCCCCACGACTACCGCTGTAAGGGGACAGTCATCAGGATGGATCCCGGCCTGCGCCGGGATGACACGGTGCTTATGAATGCGCCCAACCAAATGCCACGCCCCCAAAAAACAAAAGGCATCCCCGGAACGGGAATGCCTTTTTTGTTTTTCGTCTTTTTGAGTCGAATTCAGGCCGCGTCGGCGCTGCCCTTGCGGACGGCCTGGGACACGGCAAAATGCGCCTTTTCGACGGTTTCGAAATGCTGGCCATCGATGGCGAAGGCGGGCAGACGAACGGCGAGGAAGCGATAACCTGCTTCATGCGGCACGACGACGCCCAAAGGCTCGCCGGCAACTTCAATGACGATAGGCTTGTGGGCCTTGGCCCGATCTAGACTGTTTTCCTGCATCAGTGGATGCTCCACTTGGCGTCGACTCATTCACCACCCTTGCGGCTAGTCCTGGAAGGACTACCGGGGTGAATCGGCAACGCTGGGGTTCTATCGAGGGTTTGAGACGAGGTTGTGACGAGGTCACATTCGTTTTGAGCGACAGATCCCTTGCCAGCGTTTTGAGGCTTGCATGGAGAGACGTACGATCGAGCAGCCGGCATGGATGGTGAAGGTATTCGATGATGTCATCTTCAGTCCTCTCCTGCAGGGTGAACGATTAGGCCGCCGGGGCTTGCCAGCGGTGAAGGCAAGATAGGAGCGTTTGAGCGCAATTTCCAGCCCGGCCAGCGCCATAGAATGACGATTTCTGAAAAAAGCCTGCTCGACTTTCGGCGAATAACGAAAACTGGGGTGATTTTGTCATATTATGACGGAACCATGACATAACGCACCATGCTTGCAGTATCAGCGACAATCTGGTGTTGTCCGCCCCTGATGTGACCGCCGCCCGCCAAGGGCGGCCAAGAGGGGTGCTGCGTGCCCGACGACGACATACCGGCCAAGGCAAAGCGCGGCGTCAAGCCCACCGGCAAGCCGACGCTCAAGACCATTGCCGAGCTGACCGGCTTTGCGGTGACCACAGTGTCCCGCGCGCTCAACAATGCCCCCGAGCTGGCGCAGGATACCCGCGACAGGGTGCAAAAGGTCGCCGCCGAAATCGGCTACCTGCCTGACCGCGCGGCCCTGCGGCTCAAGACCGGGCGGACCAATGTGCTCTCGCTGGTGCTCGAGCCCGATGAACAGATCTATGGCTTCGGCACTTCGATCGTCAGCGGGCTGACCGAGGCGATGCGCAATACGCCCTATCACCTGGTCATCACCCCGCTGTTCCGCAATGTGTCGCCGATGGACCCGATCCGCCATATCGTGCGCAACCGCATGGCCGATGGCGTGGTCTTCTCCAAGACCGAGATGTATGACGAGCGGGTCCGGTTCCTGCTCGACAACGACTTCCCCTTTATCAGCCATGGCCGCAGCCGCTGGCCCGATGCCCATCCCTGGGTGGATTTCGACAACGAGGCCTTTGCCTATGGCGCGGTCAAGCGTCTGGTGCAGAAGGGCTGCCGGCGCGTTTCCATCGTCTTGCCCGATAGCGCCCTGACCTATACCGAGCATCTCAAGGCCGGCATTGCCCGCGCAGCCGGGGAAGCGGGCATCGAGCATGAATTTGCCGCCGACATCAATCTGGGCAGCCCCACCGACGCCATCCGCACCCATGTTGCCAAACGCGCCCGGCGCCCCGACGGTGGGCCGGACGGCTATGTCTGCGCCTCGGAAATCTCGGCGCTCGCCGTGATCGGCGCCCTCAACGAGGCCGGGCGGACGGTGGGCCAATCGGCCCATGTCGTCACCAAGCAGGCCTCCCAGCTTTTCGCCCAATTCCAGCCTGGCGCGGAGACCGTGTTCGAGGATTTCACCAAGGCCGGGCATAGCCTGGGTACCTTGCTCCTGCGCCGCATCGGCGGGGAGAGCGCGGAAGCCCTCACCGCGCTGGATGCGCCAAGGTTTGACTGGGATTAAGCCCAAAAAGACCTCATGGTGAGCCTGTCGAATCACGAGGTCTACTTCCAACCACAGTGTCATTCCCGCGAAAGCGGGAACCTCCGTTTTTCTTGTCTAGGGCCCAAACAGAGGTTCCCGCTTTCGCGGGAATGACACCGTGGGGAGGACGAGAATTACTCGCCAGCCCTACCGCAACCACCCCTTCGGACTGGGATGCAGTTCCATCTGCCCGCCTTTGGTGGCCTCATCGATCTGGGCAATCTCCTCCGCGCTCAGCTCCAGATTGTTGAGCACGCCCAGATTGTCCTTGAGCTGATCGAGCGTGCGCACGCCCACCAGCGCCGAGGTCATTTCCTTGCGCCGCAGCACCCAGCTCAAGGCCAATTGCACCATGGACTGCCCCCGCGCCCGGGCGATGGCGCCCAGCTTGTCGACCGCCTCCAGCACGCGCGGCTCGACATGGCTGGCGCGGAGCGAGGTATTGCTATTGGCCGCGCGGGTGCCTTCCTTGCTGCCGGTATTATACTTGCCGCTCAACACGCCCTGCGCCAGCGGCGAAAAGGCGATGATGCCGATGCCCAGCTCGCCACAGGCATCGATCGTATGGTCATTCTCGATCCAGCGATTGAGCACCGAATAGCTGGGCTGGTGGATGGTCGTCGCCACGCCCATTTCCTTCAAAATCCGATGGGCTTCCCGCGTTTCGGCTTCGGGATAACTCGAAATCCCCACATAAAGCGCCTTGCCCTGCCGCACCACCTGGGCCAGCGCGCCCATGGTTTCCTCAAGCGGAGTATTGGGGTCATAGCGGTGCGAATAGAAGATATCGACATAGTCGAGCCCCATCCGCTTGAGGCTCTGGTCGAGGCTGGCCAACAGATATTTGCGGCTGCCGAATTCGCCATAGGGGCCGGGCCACATATTGTAGCCGGCCTTGGTGGAGATGATCAGCTCATCCCGATAGGGCCGGAAATCGCGCGCCATGACCTGCCCGAACAGCTCTTCGGACGAGCCGGCGGGGGGCCCATAATTGTTGGCGAGATCGAAATGGGTAATGCCGGCATCGAAGGCATGGCCCAGGATTTCCATGGCGCCCGGATAGTCGCGCGTGCCGCCGAAATTCTGCCAGAGCCCCAGGCTTATGATCGGGAGCTTGAGCCCCGAACGGCCGGAATGGCGATAGTGCATGCTGTCATAGCGCGCCGGATCGGCCCGATAGGTCATGACGTCCTCCTGATAGTTTATTCCTAAGCGGCGCGATCGGACGGCGGTCGTCCACCATGCTTGGGGCATCGTCTAATATGAAAATCACAGCTGTTTGCGTGGTAGCGCTCGCCACATGCGTCTATTTTGCATTCAAGCAACCAGAGCTTCGCGTTTGGATGATTGCCTCTTTGGTCAGTTTTTTCGACCAAAAGTTGGTTGTGCTGGTTCACTTCGCCAATTACTGCCATTGTCCAACCTAACCAAGTAGACACTTCTGTACCGTGCCCCAAGCTAATCAACCATACAAGGTGATGGCGATCTATAAATTCGCCGACCTGCCCGACTGCGCCGAACTGCAGCCCAGGCTCGCCAAATTCTGCTGCGGGCGCGGTATCAAGGGCACGCTGATCCTGGCGCCCGAAGGCATTAACGGCACGGTGGCGGGCACCGAACAGGCCATCGATGCGCTGGCCGACTATCTGTCGGCCGGTCCCGATTTCGGTTCGAGGCTCGTCGGCGCCGAAATCAAGTTCTCGATCGCCAGCGCCATGCCGTTCCTGCGCATGAAGGTGCGCCTCAAGCCCGAAATCGTTACCTTGCGGGCGCCCGAGGCCAATCCGGCCAAGGCGGTGGGCACCTATGTCGAGCCGGAAGACTGGAATGGATTGATCGAGCGCAACGATGTGGTGCTGGTCGATACGCGCAACGATTATGAAGTGGGCCTGGGCACCTTCCAGCGCGCGCTGGACCCGGCCACCAAGAGCTTTACCGAGTTCAAGGACTATGTCGAAACCCATCTCGACCCGGCGCGCGACAAGAAGGTCGCCATGTTCTGCACTGGCGGCATTCGCTGCGAAAAGGCCTCGTCCTACCTGCTGAGCAAGGGTTTTGAGGAAGTGTTCCACCTCAAGGGGGGAATTCTCAAATATCTCGAAACGGTGCCGCAGGAGCAGAGCCGATTTGCCGGGGAATGCTTCGTCTTCGACGAGCGCGTTTCGGTCGGCCATGGGCTGGTGGAAGGCGACGCCACCCTTTGCCGCGCCTGCCGTCACCCCCTGACATCGGCCGATCGCGCCGATCCGGCCTATGTCGAAGGCGTGAGCTGCCCCCATTGCAGCGGGGACAGCGCCAAGCATCAGGCAGCGGCCGAACGGCAAAAGCAGATGGAGCTGGCCAGCAAGCGCGGCGCTGCGCATATGGGCGATGATGCAGCGGCTGCCGCCGCGCGGGCCAAGGAGCAGAAACGGCAACGCGCCGAGGCCTCGCGCCAGCGCAATGCTGGATCGTCGTAAACCGCTTTTCCATCACCAGAACCAATGCTAGTCTCGATTTCACTGTAATAATCGACGGCTCGCATAAGCATTCCCGATGGACCTCGACCAGCTCCGCACCTTTGACCGCATCGTTCGCGAACAGAGTTTCACCAAGGCCGCCGCCTATCTCAACATCACCCAGGCCACGGCCTCGATGCGCATTCGCGCCCTCGAGCAGCTCCTGGGTGTGACGCTGTTCCAGCGCGGCCGCACCGTGACCCTGACCGATCAGGGCATGACCTTCCTGCCCTTTGCCCGCCGCATTATCGGCACGGTCCAGGAAGGCCGGGAGGCGCTGCGCCGGGTGGAGCGGGGGCGCATCGCCATAGCCTCGCTGCGGAGCCTGGTATCACCGCTGATCACCGAACCCCTGCTGCGCTTCCAGCAGCATTATCCCGGCGTCGATGTGGTGGTGAACGAGGGACGGCAGGCCCAGATCGTCGCCATGCTGCATGAGCGCGATGTCGAAATGGGCATATTGTGCTGGCCCAATATCGATCCCTTGCTGGTCGATCTCGTACCGCTGGTCATCATGCGCGAACGCGTGCCGCTGGTGGTCGCGCCCGAAATCGCAGCGCGGCTGCCCGCCCGGCCGAGCATCGAAGAGGTGCTAGCCCTGGTGCCTCGCGTCATCTCCCTGCGCTGGTGGCAGGCCGAGCCCGAAACGGCCGCCGCCCTGGTGCGCCTCGCCAAGACCAGTGTCGAGCTACCCACCGGGCCGGCCCGGCGGCTCGCCATCAAAGGGGAAGGCTTAGGCTTTTTCGTCAATTCGGCGGTGGCCGACGACATCGAGGCGGGCCGGCTGGTCGAGATTGCGCCGCCCGATTTCGAGGCCCTGCACCGCGACACCGCCATGGTCGTGCGGTCCCTCGCGGCGCTCGACCGCGACATGCTGGCCGATTTCATCGCCGAAATCGCCCGGGAATGCGCCAAGGTCGGTATCATCCTCGACAATAGGCTGGCCAGCCTGGGCGACAAGGTCGCCTGAGCCGGTTCAGGGTGGCGCCATGGCGAGATCGAGAAAATCGCGCAATGCCGCGACATCGGCCGTTGCCGAACCGTAACGGCTGGCGCCATAGAAACCGAGTAGCGCCAGATAAAGCGCTTCGGCGCGGCGCCGGGCCATGCCGGGCTCTTGCCCGATCCGGCCCAGCTCTTCGGTGAGATAGCTGACGCGGCGCGCATCGACGATGCGGATGCGCTCGGCAATGGCAGGGTCCTGTGCCGCCCAGCCACGCAAGGCGCCTTCAACGCCGGCCACATCGATTCCCCGCAAATCCAGCCGCACGGCCTCTTCCAGGACGGCCACCAGCCGCTCCTCCGGCGTTGCCAGGTTTGCGGCCATGGCGATGACATCGCTGGTGCCTTCGGTCTCCCAGAGCGCCAGTACCGCTTCCAGCAAACCGGGACGATCCTTGAAATGCCAATAGAACGAGCCCTTGCTGGTCTTGAGTGCACGCGCCAGGGCCTCGACGCGCACGCTATCGACCCCGCCCTGGCCCAGCGCGGCAGTGGCGGCAAGGATCCAGTCCATGCGAGTCAGGCTGTCGGCTTTGGCCATGTCACAATGCTCCCTATGCGGCGCCTCGCCGCATCCATACGGCAGCGTATGGACAGGCAGAGGGCCAACGGCGTACATACGGTACCGTATGGTCAACTGCAATCGCAAAGGACATGTCCATGACCGCCTTACGCGCCTACCGCATCGCCCCTGCCAGATGGACCGGAGCCGCCCAGTTGAAATGGGCCGGCTACACCATGGTCGGCATCGGGATATTGCATCTTGTGGTTCTGGGCCTTGATGTCGTGCCCCTGCTGGGCGACTGGCTGCGTGGCGCCCTCTGGACCCCCGCCCATTGGCAGCCGCTGGCGAGCCAGGCGCCGGAGCTGTTGATCGGCAATGCGGCCTTTCATTCGACGATCGGCAGCTTTGCCGGTCCGGTCATCGTCTTTGGCTTCCTGCTGCTCTGGATGGAGCGGCGCGCCATCGTGCCGCCGGCTTTCCTGGGCTGGGGGCTGGGCGTCTGGGCAGCAATCGCCGCGCTGGTCATGGAGCCCAGCGGCTATCCGCTGGGCCTCATCCCCGCCGTGCTGATCGTCCTGGCCGCTCGCAGTGCCCGCACCTAGGCACTGCCGATCAATATCCCCGCCGCAAAGACCAGCGAGCCGCCCAGCACCACCTGCATCACGGCCCGCCAGAACGGGGTCTGCATGTAGCGGTTCTGGATGAAGGCGATGGCCCAGAGCTCGATCAGCACGACGACAATCGCCAATACCGTTGCCGTGAAGAAATCGTGGATCAAATAGGGCAGAGCATGCCCCAGCCCACCCACGGCCGTCATGATGCCGGCGGCCAGACCGCGCTTAACCGGCGAACCACGCCCGGTCAGCTTGCCGTCGTCGGACGCTGCTTCGGTAAAGCCCATGGAAATACCGGCGCCGATGGCCGCGGCGAGGCCCACGAGAAAGGTCTGATGCGTGTCGCCGGTGGCAAAGGCGGCCGCAAAGACCGGCGCCAATGTCGAAACCGAACCATCCATCAGCCCGGCAAGACCAGGCTGCACATAGGTCAAAACGAACTGGCGGTGGTTTTCGCTTTTCTCGACGTCGCGCCCCTCGGCGCCGAGCACGGCTTCATCGATCCGGTCGGCGGCATCGGCGTGGCGGCGCTCCTGCGCGGCGAGATCGCCCAGCAGTTTGCGGGTACCGGCATCGCTGACCTGCTTGGCCGCTTCCATATAGAAGCGATAAGCGCCCTCCTCCATTTCCCAGACCTGTTGGCGGGCGGTTTCAAGGGTCAGGTTCTTCAGCAACCAGACCGGCTTGCGATTGAGAAAGCCGCGCACATGTTCGCGCCGGATCGGCACCAGCCGCTTGCCGAAGCGCGCGACATAGAGATCGAGCAGGCGGCGGCGATGCTCGTCTTCCTCGGCTGCCATGCCCTCGAACAAGGCCGCCGAGCCGGGATAGGTGGCAGCCAGGCGCGTGGCAAATTCGGAATAGATGCCGCCATCCTCTTCCTCCGCCGCGATCGCCAAAGCCAGGATTTCACGTTCCGAAAGGCTGGAAAAGGAGCGGCGGCTATCGGGCAGCAGGGAAAACATGACGCGATCTCGTTTAGAATGGTTCTAAACATTTTCTAGAACCATTCTAAACTGAAGGCAAGAGCTTGAGAGCCGCTATGCGGCCCCCTCCCGCCGTCCCGGAACTTGAATGTTGGTCCAGGCCCTCACACCAGCATAGATTGCTGGGCAAAAATCGCCGCCATCGCGCCGCTCGAGCTGGCAAGGGTCACGCTGGCCATGGGATTGGCCAGATCGCCAGCGGCATAGATGCCTTCCACCGAGGTTTGGCGACGGTCGTCGACCTTGAGAAAAAGCCCAAGCGGCGCCTCGACGGTCTCCAGCCCCAGGCCGACATGCAGATCGGCAGCCGGACGGTTGCGCGGGTGGGCGAAGAGGACATCCACCGTGGCATTGCGGCCGGTATCGAGCCCAATACTGGTCAATTGGCCCTTGTCATGCTCGATGCGTTCCAGCTTGCCATCGATAACAGACACATTGCGCCGCGCCAGATCGGCCCGCGCGTCGCTCGCCAGATCGTGCCCGTCGGTGAACAGGGTCAGCCTGTCCGTCCAGTCGCCGAACAGAGAGACGGCATGGAGGGCATGCGGCCCGGAATAGACCAATCCCCAATGCCGGTCCGCGACCTCGAAGCCTTCGCAATAGGGGCATGGCACGATCGACTTGCCCCAGCATTCGGCAAAACCGGGAATGGCCGGAAACTGATCGGACACGCCATAGGTCAGGAGCAGGCGGCGGCCCCTGAGCGTTTCCCCATCATCGGTGAGGACGGAAAAATCGTCAGCCACCCCGCCTATGCTCTCAGCGCGGACATTGACCAGCCGGACCGTGGGATAGCGTTCCAGCTGCTGGCGGGCCGAAGCCAGGATATCGGCGGGCGGCTTGTGATCATGCCCGAGCAGGCCATGGGAATGGGCGGCATAGCGATTGCGGGGCAGGCCGGTATCGAGGATTGTGACCTTACGGCGCGCCCGGCCCAATTGCAGGGCCCCGGCAAGACCGGCAAAACTGCCGCCAATAATTATGACATCATCCATTGCGATGACCTCCAGGTTGAGTGCTGCTGCGGGCGCGCCATGGCCGCTCGCGGACAGCTCCAGCCGGGCCGCGCCAATGGCATTCGGATATCATGTAACTTTATTTGTTACATTATGGTCCGAGTGTCAAGGCAGGTTCCGTCGTTCACGATTTGCGGATAGGATCGAGGCCAAGTTCTGTGTCGGAGTACCCCATGAAGATTTCCCTCGCTGCCGTGTTGCTGCTCCTCGCCACTTCGGCGGCCCTTGGCTACGACGGGCGGACGCAAGGGATTATCGACCAGTACAAGCCCGGAAAGCTGATCAGAATCGCCGATGTCGGCCATCTCATGGGCGCCAGCGAGCGCTGGTGCTACCGGGAGGAAGCGGGGACATGCGCCTGGTCGGACATCTATCTCAATGTCGGCAAGAGCCAGGCCGAGTTCGAGATCGGAAATGCCTGGAACGAGGATGTCGACATCGCCTTTACCGACCGCGGCACGTTCCGCGACGGACGCTATATCTGCGAAACCGGCGATGATTGGGTGCCCTCGGTCCGTGCCACCAAGCGCTCGGATGGCAGCGTCATCGGCGGCCGCGAACTGGCCGCGCTCAAGGCCGAGATTTTGGGCCTCAGAGACCAGGATACCCAGGATTGCTTTGACTATCTCTTCGTTTCGGCTGATGCAGCCAACCAGACTGTTACGCTGAAGCAGCGCCAATATGTCGACGACACCCACGACACGAGCCGCGACACCGAGGTAACAATCCATTTCGACCAGGCAACAGCAGAAGCACTCACCTATCGCTGGTAGAGCTCGGCAGTTTGACCAGAGGCCACGAGCCGGACTGCTCGATTGACCATGCGGGATATGCTTTTGCCAAGATTGATCGTCGCTTTTCTGGCCTGGGCCACGCTGCTGGCCGGGTTGACATTGCCGAGCTTTGCGCCCGAGATTTCCAATGTGACGATCCTGGCGCTGATGGCGGCAGGACTGCTCCATCTGTTCTGGGTGCCCGAGCGCATGCACTTGCTGCGCCAGCCGGCGAGTTGGATGCCCCTGCTGGCGGCTCTGCTGTTGCTTGTCGCCTTCAGCATTACCGCCAAATCGCCATTGCACGTCGCCGCCTTCCTGACGTTGATCCATCTCTATATGGTCGTGCCCATGTCCGGCCTGCTGATCCGGCTCGGCGGAGCACTGACGCTGGACCGTATTGGTTTTTTTGCGCTTGCGGGGGCAGCCGGCGGCTTTGCCGTTGCCGCCATCGACGTCTATGTCTTCGGTTCGAGCCGCGGAGGCCTGGTCAACAACCCCATCCACCTGGCCGATATAACGCTCGCCCTGGGCTTCGTTGCCTTGGTTGGGCTCTGGAGCGGAAGCCGCTGGCGGCTGGTGTTTCTGGCCGGCCCGGCCCTGAGCGTCGGCACCGTCTTACTGACCGCATCGCGCGGGCCGATGGTTGCGGCCTCCCTCATGCTGCTGACGGCAGCGCTCGCCATGTGCTTTTCCTGGCTACCCGCATATAGAAGGATGCGCGTCATCGGCGGATGCTTGCTGGTCTGTATCATCATGGCCGCGCTCTTGGTGCTGACGGACGCTCCGGACGTGCCTGCCATTGAGCGCATCATGGCGCTGCTGCATGGGGGAATTGCGGGCGACACCTCCGCCAGCGAGCGGCTTATCATGTACAGGTCGGCCTTCAATGCCTTTCTTGCTTCGCCGCTGGTCGGCCATGGCCTTATCGACTATCCGATGGCTGCGGCCGCTTATGCGCCGGCTGGCAGCGAATTCCCGATCTATGACCACCTGCACAACGACATTGCCGATTTCGGCGTGGCGGGCGGCATTCTGGGCCTGGCCGCTTATGGACTGTTCTTGTGGGCACCGATTGCCGGTGCCCGGCGCGTTGAAGGCGCGCTGCGCATGCCCCTGCTCTATCTCGGCAGCGTGACCACGATCGGTTATTTTTCCATGGGGATGACCAATGCCGTCATTGGCCTGCGCTGGCCGGACATTGTATTGGCAACCGTGCTGGCGCTCATCGTCACGCTGTCCAACCGCCCACAAGGAGCCCAGGCTTGAGCGCCATCCATATTGCCCTGACCTTCGATGATAATTTCTGGGCACCCGCCTATGCCACGATGCGCTCGGTCTGTCTCTTCACCAAGCGGCGCAGCGACCTGGTATTTCACCTGTGCCACCGCACGCTGACGCCGGAACATGTCGCTGACCTCAAGGCCATCGAAGGCGAGTTCGGGGTTACCCTGGTCTGGCACGATCTGGATGGCTCGGAATTGTTCCGCGACGTGGCGGCGCGCATGCCCGTCAACAAGCGGTTGAGCAATATCGTCTATGCCCGGCTGATGATCGACAGGCTGATCGGCCCCGATGTCGCACGGGTGCTCTACCTCGATTGCGACATGCTCGTGCGCGACAATATCGAAAAGCTCTATGACATCGATATGGACGGGTTTGCCATCGCGGCGGTGCGCGACTCGATCGGCGCCTTCATCACCGGCGGGCGCGATTTGCGGAACAATCGCGATATTTTCGATCCCGCAGACGCCTATTTCAACGCCGGCATGGTCCTGATCGACACTGCCAAGTGGCGCGAGGCCGATATTATCGGGCGGCTCGAACAGGCCCTGAAAGACGGCGTCATGGCCCGCATCTATTACGATCAGGATTTCCTCAACCTGGTCTTTCAGCACAACTG
Organism: Devosia yakushimensis; assembly: GCF_030159855.1. Taxonomy (NCBI): domain Bacteria; kingdom Pseudomonadati; phylum Pseudomonadota; class Alphaproteobacteria; order Hyphomicrobiales; family Devosiaceae; genus Devosia; species Devosia yakushimensis. The sequence continues at coordinate 3,366,157 of NZ_BSNG01000001.1, forward strand.
GCTTGCCCTGCCCTGGCGCTGGAACACGATCGACGCCCGCCACGCCCATGAGGGGCTCAACCCCTCCATCCTGCACTATACGGGCGAGGCCAAGCCCTGGGGCATTTTCTCCGGCATGCTCCAAAGCGTTGCCTTTGCCCGCCTCTACCGGCACGTCATGACCAATGAACTGTTCTACCGCTTTGCCCGTCACCGGTGGCAGCGCTGGTGGAAGAAGAAGTTTGGCCTGGGCAAGTAGCTAGCCGAGCACGATACCTTCCCGCGCGCAAAGCTCGGCCAGGGCGCTGCCGGGCGCCGGCAGCGGCATGTCCGCACGGCCACGGCGTGTCAGCTGGCTACGCCAGATATGCACCGCAAGGGTTTCGGGCGTAATGGCCTTGTCGATGCTAGAACCGGCCTGCATCAGTTCGGGAATACCTTCATAAGGGATGGGATAGAGCACCTCGCTAGAGCGGACCAGCTGCTGCAATCCGCGTCGGCGCACGTAATAGGTCAATGCGAAGGGGCCAGTTGCCCCATATTGCATGTCCTCAGGGGCGATTTTTTCGCCGAACATGCGCCGGGCAGCCACCTCCAGCCGGCGCAGGGGCGGCAGATGCGGCTCGAGCAGCGGACGCCTCGTGTCGGTAAAAATGGCCAGCAGATCATCGAGCAAGGGGGCATCGGCCGGGATATGCAGCACGGCGCCATTGACCGAGCCTGGCCGTTCATAGGCCATGAGATAATCCGGCGGGCCCTCGATCGGACGCACACAATAGACATCAAGATCGGCATAGACGCCGCGCCCCTGGCGCAGCAGGCTCATGCGGAAATAGTCCGAGAACACGCCGGGCGTGCCTTTGCCCTTGTAGAAGACCAGCTTGTCACGCGGCAATATTTCGGCAGCGTCCATGGCCACCGCGCCATCGGGCAGACCGGGAACGGGATCGAACGAATAGACCTCGACGCGATGGCCGTGGCGGCGGAAGGAGGCGATGGACAGGGCCTCAAGCCAGCTCATGGGTCCATGCCAGAAACTGACGATGGTGGGCAGGCTCATTGCTTGTCTTCCGGACCGAATATGTCGGCAAAGGTCTTGATCATCAGCGGGTCCCGTATATGGAGCTTGGGATCGAACTCGATCTGTTCGGTACGGTCCCAATACCAGGATCGCGAGATGCCGATAAAGTGGTAGCCGTAAAAGCGGATCGAGGATCCCGAGAGATTGAACCAGCCCTTGACCTGGTGGGTCCAGGGTTGGGCCCGCCAGCTCGCAAGGAAGGCCCGCCTCGGCGCCATGGCCCATTTCTTGCCTCGGTCCCGGGCGGCAACACCCTTCTTGCGAATGACAAATTGGCGGTGGCGCGGCGGCCCCGACTGCTCGCGGGCATTGAGCACCCATACCCGGTTAAAGCGCAGCAGGCCGAAGGGTGACCGCTCCACCGCCTTGAATATGGAATGGCGAAACGGCGACATGACCAGTTCGTCGATATCGACATTGAGTATGGACCGGGCCCGCATGGCATACTTGCGGAAGAAGTGCGTGAATTTGGGCGGCTGGGCGAACATCGCCCAATGGCCACCAAATTTGTGCCCATCGAAGACGTCGTTCATCGAACCGAAGGGATAGGGCCAGGGAATGACCAGGAACTTGGCCAGCCCCTCAACCCCCGCCAGGGTCGCGCGAAGCTCTTCGAGCGTATAGTCGGACGAGCCATTGTCATAGACCACAGCGGCCGTGGCGCCGTGTTCGGCCACATAGAAGCGGGCCCAATCGGCGATCCAGTCCAGGGCATTGTCCTTGTTGATGGTAAAGATCACCCGGTCCCCGGCCAATACAGCACTGCGATTGGGTTGGATGGGTATTTCGAAATCCTGCCCACCAAGGCCGAAGGCCAGATGGGTATCGCCCTCGGGAAGCGTCACGCGCAGGATTTCGGCCTGCACCCCATGATGGATCCTGGGCTTGGCGCGCCTGCCCGAGGGCCGGCCCTCGATGACCAGGGCATCGATCAGGGGCTCCAGGTTCAGCGCCATGGGACCGATGAGATAGACGTGGCGGCCGGTATGGTCGCGAAACACGTCGTAAAATAGCGTGCGGTCGTCGAAGCGCTCGTAGAAGCTTGCCGGCCGCTTGAGTCCGGGACCCAAGGGGATACGCCGCAGCGACCCCGCTTCGGACAATAGGACGGGCGAGGACGCGGCAATGGCCGCGTCAGCTTTGGCAAGGTCAATGGCCATGCCGTGCCATAGCTTAACTGACGCCGCCAGGCCAGTGGGAAGCGCTATTGCTGGCTGGCGAGCCAGGCCGCGTCGGGCTCTATGGGCGTGATGATGTCGAGGAGGATCCCGTTGGGGTCAGAGGCGATGAAGTGGCGCTGGCCGAAGACTTCGTCGCGCAAGGGCTGGGCAATGGGGATGCCGGCCTCGGTCAGGCGCTCATATTCCTGTGCCGCGTCCTCAACCTCAAAGCTCAGCAGCAGGCCGGAGGTGCGCTTGCGGCCGGCTTCGGGAATAGTTTCGTGATCATAGGCGATCACAGCGAGTTCGATATGCTCGCGCGCCGAGGAGCGCATATGCACATACCAATCGCTCTCGAATACGGGCGCAAAACCCAGATGAGCCTGGTAGAAAGCGGCCGTTGCCGCGACGTCGTCAACCTGCAGAAGGGGGTAGGAATTGAGCATTTTCATAGCGATACTCCTTGCATTGCGCGCCATTTACGTTCAATCTGTTTGTAACTTCATATAACATACAGGCTGTACGCATGCAAGAGCGCAGAACCCAGGCTGAACGGCGCAGCAGCACCAGGGCCGCTTTGGTCAGTGCCGCCCGGGGCCTTTTCGCCAAAAACGGTTATGCTGGTACGGGCACCCCGGAAATCGTCAGCGCGGCGGGCGTGACGCGGGGCGCGCTCTATCATCACTTCGCCGACAAGACGGCCTTGTTCGCCACGGTCGTCGAAGAAGAGCACATGCTGCTGGCCATGACGATCAATGCCGCTGCGGAAGGCGATGACGAGCCGGGGCCGGTCAAAGCCCTGATCGCAGGGGGCGACGCCTTTCTCGATGCCATGCAGGATGAGGGCCGCCGGCGAATCCTGCTGGTCGATGCGCCCGCGGTGCTGGGCCGGGCCAAGGTCGACGACATCGATGGCCGCCATGGATTGCGCACCCTGCTCGAAGGCGTCACTGCGGCCATGGACGCCAAGGCGATCCGGGACCTGCCGGCCGCGCCGCTGGCCCACCTCCTCAATGCCCTGTTCGACCGGGCAGCGCTGGCGCCGCCCGACGAGGTCAATGACTATCGCAAGGCCATCAAGGCGCTGATCCGCGGCCTCAAGATCTAGGACATCAGGCCCTGCGCTCAAGCTTTTCGACACATTTGGCCAATTGCTGCACGGCGGCGATCAAGGGCGCGATAAAGGCGTCATAACGCAGCCCCGCCTCGCTGTCGGGATCGGTGGGATCGGCCTGGACATAGCCGGCAAAGTCCTGGCAATCGGCCGCGGCGAGCGCGTCTTTGACCTGCTGGGCGAGGAGGCCATAATGGATGCGCCGGCCGGGGCGCGGCGCGCCCTCCTCCGTGCCCCCGGCGATCCAGCGATATTTCACCGGCTGCAGCGCCAGGATGAAATCGAGCCCCAGATCGCTGGGCGCGATATCGGTTTTCTGCCGCTCATCAGATGTCTGGATCGTGCCCGTCGCCGACCAGATCGAAGCCCAGCGCGCGCCGCTGACGCCCAGCGTCACGGCATTGTCGCTGGCAGGGCGCACCGCCGCCGCAAAGCTCGTTGCCCCGCTTGCCGCGTCCACCGTCAGGGCATTGATCCAGCTCGCGCCATCGGCGCTGACCTTAAGCCGCCACTGATCGTCCCCTGCCAGCCCCATTTCGGCGCGGCCGGACCAATTGGTCTGGTAGAGCAAGCTCGCCGTATCGCCGGCAGCGGCCTTGTTGAGCTTGAGCTGATGGCCGTTGCCGGCATGATTGAACAGGGTCGCGGCGCCCGACACGGCCAGCCGATTGGTGGCGTCGGCCGAAGCATTGATGCCCAATTGGGAAAGCCCCGAGCCGAGCGAGGCCAGGCCCGTCCAGGCGCCCGCGTCGAAGACATAAAAGGTACGGTCGGCCCTGACATAGACCTGCCAGCCCTCCGCGGGATCATGGAATGTCCAGGCGCCCGACTGATAGGCGGCGAGCTCATTGGCGTGGCCGGCCCAGACGCCACTGGCCCCGGACGGCACGATATAGGCTTCGCCCGCCAGCGGGCTGACGGGCGGCGTTGCGAGGGTCCGGCTTTCGACAATGGGCTGCACCAGCGCATCGAGCGCCTGGATCGCCTCATTATGCGTCACGTGTTTCTGGGCCTGCTGGGGCATGATGAGGGGCAGGCTGAGGCGCGGGCTTTGATCCATGGGAAAACTCCTTTGCCGGCCAGTCTAGGCCGGCCGGCAAAGGCGGGGATAAGCCGAAGAAATCGCGCCTGCGGCCTCAGACCGCAGCGGTCACCGGTCGGCGCGATGTCGTCACGATAAAGGTCACGATGAAGGTCGCTGACATCAGCAGCACGATGGTGGGCGCCGGTGCGGAATCGATGAAGAAGCTGGCATAGATTCCTACCAGCGAGCAGCTCACCGAGACAATCGTCGCGATCAGCATCATGGGCGCAAAGCGCTTGGAGATGAGATAGGCGATGGCGCCCGGTGCCACCAGCAGCGCAATCACCAGCACGATGCCCACCGCCGTCAGCGCCGCGACGATGGTCAGCGATAGCAGCGCCAAAAGCCCGTAATGCAGCACCCGCACCGGCAGTCCGATGGCGCCGGCCTGTTGCGGATCGAAGGTGAAGAGCAGCAGATCGCGCCATTTGGCGAGCACGATCAGCGTCACCACAACGGCGATGATGCCGGTCTGGATCAGATCGCCAATGCTGACGCCAAGGATGTCGCCAAACAAGATATGGTCGAGATGCACATCGGTGCGGATGGAGGTATAGAGCACGATGCCCAGGCCAAAGAGCCCGGCAAAGACCACACCCATCACGGTATCTTCCTTGATGCGGCTATTTTCCTTGAGATAGCCGACCGATAGCGCGCAGCCCATGCCCGCCGCAAAGGCCCCGACGCCCAGGGGCAGGCCCACAATATAGGCCAGCACCACGCCGGGCAGCACGGCATGGGAGATGGCGTCGCCCATCAGCGACCAGCCCTTGAGCACCAGAAAGCACGAGAGCAAGGCGGTGGGAATGGCGACCATGACGGCAATGGCCATGGCCGAGGTCATGAAGGGGAAGTGGAACGGCCAGAGCGCATAGACGAGAAATTCGTTCATTTGGCCATCTCCTCGGCCGCGCGGCGCCGTGCGGCGAGCAGGCCGTGCTTGGGCGCAAAGAAGAAGGCCAGGAGGAACACACCGGTCTGCAGCACGACGATGACACCGCCGGTGGCCCCGTCCAGGAAGAAGGAAATATAAGCCCCGAACAGGCTCGACAGCGTTCCCACCGCCACTGCGATCAGGATCAACCGCGGGAAGCGGTCGGTGAGGAGATAGGCCGTTGCGCCCGGTGTCACCACCATGGCGATGACGAGAAAGGCGCCCACGGTCTGCATGGCCGCAACCGTGCAGGCCGCCAGCAGCGTGAAGAAGATCACCCGCAGCAGCGGCGGATTGAGCCCGATGGTGCGGGCATGGTTCTCGTCGAAAAAGGTGACCATCAGGTCTTTCCAGATCACCAGCATCACGGCCAGCGTCACCACCGCAATGATCACCAATTGCAATGTATCCTCGGGCGTCACCGCCAGGATATTGCCCATGACAATGGTCTGGATGTTGACCGCGGTGGGGGAGAGCGAAATCATGAACAGGCCTAGGCCGAAAAAGGCGGTGAAGATCAGCCCGATCACCGCGTCTTCCTTGAGCTTGGTGCGCTGGGTGAGGAACAGCATCGCCCCCGCCGCCAGCCCTCCGGAAAAGAAGGCGCCCAGCGAAAAGGGCAGGCCCAGCATATAGGCCCCGGCAACGCCCGGCACGATGGAATGGCTGAGGGCATCCCCGATCAGCGACCAGCCCTTGAGCATGAGATAGGCCGACAGGAACGCACAGACGCCGCCGACCAGGGCCGAAACCCAGATGGCGTTGATCATATAGTGATAGCCGAAGGGCTCGAGCAGGATGTCGATCATTTCTCGACCGGGTCCGACTGCTTGGTTTTCATCTTGCCGTCTTCGCCATACATGACCAGCGGCCGCTCATCGTCGGTCAGCACCGTGACGTGGCGCGGGTCATCGTCATCATGCAGGTCGGCGCCGGCCAGCACGAAGTGACGCAACGCGCCGCCAAAGGTGATTTCGAGCCATTCGCGGGTGAAGATTTCGGCCGTCGGGCCCGAAGCCAATACCGTGCCCTTGACCAGCACGGTCCGGTCGCAGAATTCGGGCACGGAGCCCAGATTGTGGGTGGAGACCAGCATGACCTTGCCTTCGTCGCGCAAGGCGCGCAGCAGGGCGATGATGGCATCCTCGGTCTTGACGTCGACCCCGGTAAAGGGCTCGTCGAGCAGGATAACCTCGCTTTGCTGGGCCAGGGCCCGGGCGAGGAAGACGCGCTTTTTCTGCCCGCCCGACAATTCCCCGATCTGGCGGTGGCGGAAGTCGAGCATGTTCACCCGCTGCAGCGCCTCGGTCACCATTTGATGGTCGATGGCGCGGGGCCGGCGCAGCAGGTTCATGTGGCCATAGCGGCCCATCATCACCACGTCCTCGACCAGCACCGGGAAATTCCAGTCCACGTCTTCGGACTGCGGCACATAGGCGACGAGGTTGCGCTTGAGCGCCTGCCGGCCCGGCACGCCCAGAATGTCAACCGAGCCGGCCGCCAGCGGCACGAAGCCCATTATGGCCTTGAACAGCGTCGACTTGCCCGAGCCATTGACGCCAACCAGCGCGGTTATCGAACCGCGCGGGATGGTGAAACTGGCATGTTTCATTGCCGTGGTGCCATTGCGGTAGGCGACAGTAATGTCGCTGACCGCCAGGCCCGGTTGCTGGACCGCATTCATGGGGTGAGGCCTTTTACGATTGTCGACGTGGTGACGGAAAGCAGGTCGAGATAGGTGGGCACCGGGCCATCGGCTTCGCTGAGCGAATCCACATAGAGCACGCCGCCATATTTGATGCCGGTTTCACGCGCCACCTGTTCGGCCGGCTTGGGGGAAATGGTGGATTCCGAGAAGATCGCCGGGACATTGTTGGCGCGCACTTCGTCGATCACATGGCGCACCTGCTGGGGCGTGCCCTGCTGGTCGGCATTGATGGGCCAGAGATAGAGCTCCTTGAGCCCGAAATCGCGCGCCAGATAGCTGAAGGCGCCTTCCGAGGACGCCAGCCAGCGGCGGTCTTCGGGAATGGCGTCGATCGCGGCACGGATCGGGGCGACGGTGGCGGTGATCCGCTCCGAATAGGCGGCGGCATTGGCGTTGTAGACCGCCTCATTGGCCGGATCGGCGGCCACGAAAGCCTTGCGGATATTGTCGACATAGATCAGCGCATCAGTGGGCGACATCCAGGCGTGGGGATTGGGCTTGCCCTCATAGGGCCCTTCCCCGATTCCCATGGGCTCGACGCCCTCGCTCACCACCACATTGGGCACGTCGCCCAGATTGGCGAGGAACTGGGCGAACCATTGTTCCAGGTTCAGCCCGTTCCACAGGATCAGGTCGGCATCCTGGGCAGCGATCAGATCGCCGGGCGTGGGCTGGTAATTATGGATTTCGGCGCCGGGCTTGGTGATCGAAACCACATCGGCGGCGTCACCGGCAACATTGCGCGCCATATCGGCGATGATGGTGAAGGTCGTGACCGCCTTGAGGCGATCCTGGGCGGCGGCGGGCAGCGATGCGACAAGAACAGCGGACACAGCAAGCACGGAAAACAAGCGACGACGCATCGGGCACTCCAAAATTAGAACGTCCGATCAATAGTGCAATTGCAAATCATTCGCAACAATGAAAATGACGACCGGCAAATGCGGCCTCCGAGCATATGCCCGAGCCACAAGCCGCGAGGGCGACGATCCGCCGCTCCGCTTGCCAGTCACCGACTGATCTGTTTTGAGTTTTTCCGCCTAGCGCTCTAGCGCGGCGCCGGTCGAGCCTCGCGAAACCAGCGGGCAATCCATGACCGATACACCTTTGACATCGTGCTCGCCGAGCAGGGTTTCGAGCAGCGCCGCGCCCTCATAGCCCAGTCGGAAATAAGGCAAGGCGGCAGTGGTCAGTTGTGGCCGCAGTCCTTTCGATACCGTCTGGAAATCGTCGAACCCCACTACCGATACATCGCGCGGAATCTGCAGGCCCTGCGAGAGAACCGCGCAATAGACCTGTAGAGCGATTTCGTCATTGCCGCAGAAAATAGCGCTCGGCGGCTCGTCCCGCTTGAGCAGCGCCAGCGTGCTCTCGAACGCGACATTGAGGTCCTTGCCCACCTCGCCGTCCATGCCCTCGGCCACCAGCGTCTCATCCACCTCGATGCCGCGCCTGGCGAGCGTATCGCGATAGGCGGCAAGCCGCAGATGCGCCGCCTTGAGATTGGGGTTGAGCCGCACATGGGCGATGCGCCGGTGGCCGAGATCCAGCAGGTGGTCGATAAGGCCAACGCAACCGCCATAATCATCGGGCACGATCGCCGGAAGGTCGGGATCGCTGCTGCTGAAACAGTTCACCATCACCGTGGGCAGTTTCAGCGCGTCGCGGCGCAGGCCGGCATCGCGGTGAAACATGGTGGCATAGATGACCCCATCGGCCCGGTGCTCCTGGAAGGTCCGCCAGGCGCGTTCCTCCTCTTCGGGGTCGCCTCCGGTATGGATGATCAGCACGGTCTTGTTGAAGCGCTTGGCCCAATCATGAATGCCACGCAGAATCTCGCCCGAATAGGGCGTGGTGGACACCAGGTCCGTCATCACCCCGATCGTGCGCGACTGATTGGTGCGCACCAGCCTGGCGCTGAGATTGGGCACATAGTTGAGCTCGGCAATGGCGCGCTCGACCTTTTCCATCGTGTCGGGATGAACATTGGCCTCGCGGTTGACCACGCGCGACACGGTCTTGTCCGACACGCCGGCGGCACGCGCTACATCCTTGATACTGACCAAAGCCATGCCCTCCCCAAGCCAGGCGCCACGTTTTCCGAGTCGCTGCCCCAGCCAACCTAACCAAGCCTATCGGTCAGAGCAATCAGTAATGTCGACGTCGTCATTTTGCATTGACGACGTCGACATTGCCCGATAACGTCCATTTATGCCCGGCGCCCAGAGCGGCGCCCGGGATATCGACACAGCAGTTTCCGGCGTCACGGGAGAGACGCCCAAGGGAGGAAAATATGAGGCTCAAGTCCATTCTGGGCGCGCTTGCGCTCGCCACATGCCTGACGGCGCCGGCTTTCGCGGAGAGCATCAGCGTGCTCGTCGAAGGCGGCGGCGAGCAGCTGCAAAAGGCGATTGCCGAAAAGTTCACCGCCGAAACCGGCATCGAGGTCAATTTCGTCGTCGTGCCTTATGCCGGCGTGTTCGAACGCCTGTCGGCCGAAATCGCCGCCGGCTCGTCCAATTATGACGTCGCCACGCTCGACGTGATCTGGATGGCCCGCTTCGCCGAATTCGTCGAGCCGCTTGACGAGCTCTTCACCGACACCGTCAAGGCCGACATTGCGCCGGCTTTGCTGGCCGACGCGCAATTTGGCGGCGCCTATATCGGAATGCCCGCCTGGGCCAATGCCGAAATCCTGTTCTACCGCACAGACCTGTTCGAAGATGCAGCCGAACAGGCCGCGTTCAAGGCAAAATACGGCTACGAACTCGCCCCGCCCAAGACCTGGCAGCAATTCCGCGACGTCTCGGTCTTTTTCACCCGCGACACTGATGCCGACGGGGTGGTCGATCTCTACGGCACCGACGTCAAGGGTGTGAATCCGGAAGAGTGGATGGCAACCGTGTTGCAGGCCGGCTCGCCCGGCATCGTGCTCGATGACAGTGGCGCCGTGATCATAGACAACGCCCAGCACAAGGCGGCGCTCGATTTCTACATCGCTTCGCACTGTACCGACCACGCCACCCCGCCGGTCGGCGTCGCCCAGATCGATTGGCCCGCGGCGCAGAACCTGTTCTATCAGGGCAAGACGGCCATGATGCGCTTCTGGGCGCATGCCTATCGCCTCACCCCGGAAGACTCGCTGGTCGAAGGCAAGGTGGGCGTCGCCCCGATGATCGGCGGGGAAGCCGGCGTCGCCGCCGTGCCCGGCCCCTGGTACAATGTCATCCCCAAAAGCTCGACCCACAAGGACGCCGCCCGCCAGTTCGTCGCCTTCGCCATCGCCAATAATGCGCTGGGTATCGAGGCGCCGCTGGGCCTGGCTGCGACCAATTCGGCCTACCAATCCTATGTCGGCAAGCCGGGCTTCGAGCATTTCGAGCCGCTGCTGGAAACCCTCGCCGCGCCTGCCACCAAGGGCCGCCCACTGATCGCCCAGTGGCAGGAAATCGTCGATCAGGCCGTGACGCCCATGCTGCAGGATGCATTGAGCTGCAACGCCGATACGGGCGAATTGCTCACGCAAGCCAAGGCCATCATCGAAGACATTCTTTGATGCCAGAATCGCGGGGCGGCGATGGTCCGCCGCCCCGAACTCCTTCGGACTTTGCCACATGTCAGAACGTCGTTTCGCCATGCTGATGATGGCGCCGGCCGCCCTCTTTCTGGCGGTTCTGGTCGCCTATCCGGTCGGCCTGCTCATCTACAATTCCCTGTTCGAGGTGGAGATGATCCGCCCCAATGCGGGCATCTGGGTTGGCCTTGCCAATTATGTGGACGTGCTGGGCTCCACCCGCATGCACGAAACGGCGTTGCGCACCCTGCGCTACTGCGCCTTTGCGCTGTCGATCGAGGTGGTCCTGGGCCTGACGGCAGCCCTGCTGTTCAATGCGCTGGCCGAACGGTCGCGCTGGCATCGGACAATTTTCGCGCTGCCGCTCATGGTGCCGCCCATCGTGGCGGGCCTGCTCTGGCGCTTCCTGCTCACCGAACAGATCGGCATTATCAATTATGGTCTGGCAGCGGTCGGTATTATCGGCTCGCCAAATGATATCGGCTGGCTCAGCGATCCCGATATCGTGCTCTACGCGGTGGCATTGCCCGATATCTGGCTGACCACCAGCTTTGTGGCGCTGGTGCTGTTTGCCGGATTGCAGAATATCCCCCGCGACCTGATCGAGGCGGCGCGCATCGATGGCGCCAACGCGTTCCGCCGCTTCCTCTACATCGTCCTGCCGCTGCTGCGCCCGGTGCTGGCCGTGGTGCTCATCGTGCGCGGCATCGATGCGGCCAAGACCTTCGATCTGATCTGGATCCAGACCGAGGGCGGACCGCGCTTCCAGTCGGAAGTTCTGTCCATGAACATCTACCAGCGCATGGTGCGCTATGGCGATCTGGGCGAAGCCTCGGCCTCCGCCGCGCTCTTCATGTTCGCGATGATCGTGGTTGCCGTCATCGCCTACAAGCTCATCTGGAAGCCGCAAAATGACTGACCGCACCGCCTCCAGGCGCCTGGGCGCCGGCATCCTCCAGCTCGCCGTGGCGCTGCTCGTCGCCACCTATGCCCTGCCCTATATCTACCTGCTGATGACGTCGCTGAAGCCGGCGGCCGATGTACTGCAAATTCCGCCGCGCTTCCTGCCCGAAACCCTGTCGGTCGACAATTACCGCGCCATCTTCGCCAATCCATCAGTGCCCTTGGCCTTTTTCAATTCTCTGGTCGTCGCGGTGCTCTCGACGGGTCTGGCGCTGCTGCTCGCCGTGCCGGCTGCCTATGGCGCCTCATTCTTCCGCACCCGGCTCAGCGCCTGGTTCCTGCTGTTCGCGCTGGTGACCCGCATGGTGCCATCGGTGTCGCTGGGCGTGCCGCTCTTCATCCTGCTCAAGAATATCGGCCTGCTCGATACCATTTCGGGGCTTGTTCTGGCCCACACCACGCTCAGCCTGCCGCTGGCCGTGTGGCTGATGGCGGCGTTCTTCGAATCCATACCGCGCGAACTGGAGGAAGCCGCCCGCATGGATGGCTGCACCCGCTTTGCCGCCTTCTGGCACATCATCCTGCCCCCGGCCTCGGGTGGCATCGCCATCACCGCCTTGTTCTCGTTCATCGCCTCGTGGAACGAGTTCCTCTACGCCCTGCTGCTCAGTGCGCAGCACGCCAAGACCGCGCCCATTATCATCGCCCAATATAAGGGCGCCTTCGGCCTCGACTGGGGCCCGATGAGCGCGCTGGCCATCCTCTATTCCCTCCCCGTCATCCTGGTCACGCTGGTCCTGCAGAAGAAGATCATCGGCGGGCTGACCTTTGGGGCCGTCAAAGGCTGAAGGAGCCGACATGTCTTCCATCTCACTCAACGGCATTGCCAAAAGCTATGGCGGCGACCTCAAGGTCATCCACGACCTCTCGCTCGACGTGCGCGACGGCGAATTCCTTGTGCTGGTCGGCCCGTCGGGCTGCGGAAAATCCACCCTGCTGCGCATGATCGCCGGCCTCGAGGACATTTCCGGCGGCACGCTGCTGATCGGCGACCGCAAGGTCAATAACGTCGATCCCAAGGACCGCGACATCGCCATGGTGTTCCAGTCCTACGCGCTCTATCCTCACATGAGCGTCTACGACAACATCGCCTTTCCCCTACGCATGGCCGGGCTGGCGCGAGAGGCCGATGCCCGCGTGCGGGAAGTCGCGGCGCTGCTGCAATTGACGCCCCTGCTCGAGCGCAAGCCCGCCAATCTCTCCGGTGGCCAGCGCCAGCGTGTCGCCATGGGCCGCGCCATGGTGCGCAAGCCCGCCGTCTTCCTGATGGACGAGCCGCTCAGCAATCTCGATGCCAAGCTGCGCGTACAGATGCGCGCCGAGGTGACGCGGCTGCAAAAGGACCAGGGCGTCACCACGGTCTATGTGACGCATGACCAGGTCGAGGCCATGACCATGGGCGACCGCGTCGCGGTGCTCAAGGGCGGCCATCTGCAGCAGGTGGATACACCCCAGGCCCTCTATAGCCGCCCCGCCAACGCCTTCGTCGCCACCTTTATCGGCTCACCCGCCATGAACCTGTTCGAGGCAAATCTCACGGGCACTACCCTGACGCTGGGGTCGCAAAGCATCAGCCTGCCCGACACCGTCTTCAACGAAAGACCCAGCCTGCGCGGGGCGGACGCACGCCGGCTGATCCTGGGTATCCGCCCCGAAAGCCTCGAAGACGCCGCCTTTGCCGATCCCGGCGCGGCTTTACTCGATGCCAAAGTCACCCAGGTCGAAATGCTCGGTTCCGAAGCCATTGTCCATCTGGCCATGGATGCCCCGATGGTGGATGGCGGCGATCCCGATGCCCTGGCCGAAGTCGGCATCCAGGCCGCCGTCGGCCGCTTCAACCCCAAAACCGCAGCAAGGGCCGGCGCACCGATCACTCTATCGGCCGATGCATCGGCCTTTCACTTCTTCGACCCCGACACGCGCAACAGCATCTGGTGATGACCGGCACAGCGCCTGGCCAGCGGGCCGGAACACATAAGGACGAATTCGACATGACCAGTGCAAATGCCTATGACGTCACGACATGGCCAATGGGCAACGCGCATGAGGATATCGGCGCTGTCATCAACAGCATCATCGCCGATATCAAAAGCCGGCAGGCGCTTCCCGATGTGAATAATGGCGGCAAGCCCGGCGCGGTGATCTATATTCCGCCGGGCGACTTCCGGCTCGTCACGCAGGTCCTCATCGACATCAGCTATCTCAAAATCATCGGCTCCGGGCACGGCTTTACGTCCTCGAGCATCCGCTTCAACACCCCGGCGCATGAGCTCAAGCATTGGCACGAGATCTGGCCAGGCGGCAGCCGTGTGCTGGTGGACCTGCCCGAGACCGATGATGCCGCATCCCGCTCAGCCTTTCTCGTCAAGCGCAGCGGCAATCCCCGTATCAGCTCGGTCGAATTCGCCGATTTCTGCATCGATGGCCTCCATTTCGAAGGCGACGAGAATTCGTATCGCAACGGCAAGACGGGCATCCACGTCGCCAGCGCCAATGACTCATTCCGCATAACGGGCATGGGCTTCATCTATCTGGAACACGGCATCGTCTCCCACCATTCGGATGCCCTGTCGATAGATAACAACTTCATCGCCGAATGCGGAAACTGCATCGAACTCAGAGGCATGGGACAGGCCTGCCGGATCTCCAACAATCTGATCGGCGCCGGCTATGCCGGGCACTCGATCTACGCCGAAAATTACGGCGGCGTGCTCGTTTCCGCCAACAATGTCTTCCCCCGCGGCCGCAGCAGCATCCATTTTTCCGGCGTGGCACGGTCGTCCATCACCGGCAACAGGTTCCATTCATTCTATCCGGGCATGCTGATCTTTTCCGACGATTGCTCGGAAAACCTGGTCTCTTCCAACCATTTCCTCCGCGACGGAGAGCCCTGGTCGCCGATGACGCCATATGACAATGGCCTCGATGACCTGTTCGGCCTCCTGCATATCAATGGCAGCAATAATTCCATCATTGCCAACCACATCTCGGAATCGATCGATACCCGGCTCATCAAGCCCCCGGCCGCCAAGCCGGTGATCATCCGGCTCGTCTCGGGCAAGGAAAACTACGTCGCCAATAATCACATCGTGGCAACTACGGTGACACCGGAACCAGGCGATGTGCCGAACAGCGAATGTTTTTCGACGCAAGTAGCGGCGATAATCTCGACGAAGGGCCTGACCACCCTCGACGTCACAGCCGTCAAAGTGGAGCAGGAATCCACCCAAAACACAGTGCTGGATTCCGGCAGCGATACCCAAGTCATGATCGACCAGGCGGTGAACGCCTTCCGAGGCACCCCTACACCAGGGCAACAGCAGACGAGCGCCGCAATTGCCTAGGACACAGGAGCTAACCGCCAGAAGCGGCGACCGGTTCGAACTCTGGGCCAAAGCCAGGCACGAGACTCCGCCGGGTTCGGCGCCACTTTCGTTTCGCATCGGGGATCGCACAGTCTACCAGATTGCGCACCTGCCGCCCTATTACGAAGCCTTCAGCTACACCCATCACAGCGATCAGGCGCTGACCATCACCTGGGACGACACGCTGATCGAAGTGTCCCTGTTCTATCGGTACAATCCGCAGACCGTGGCGGATATCGGGGTGACCTTCCTTGAATTCGGACCAGGCGGCCTCGCCGCCTGGCCAGCCGATCGTCTGTCCACCTGGTACGAACAGGAGGCCGGACGCCCCCAACTGCGCTTTTCGCCGTTCAAGGGCTGGATGAACGACCCCAATGGGCTGTGCAAGGCAGGTGACACTTACCACCTGTTCTATCAATACCATCCCAATGGCGTGGATTGGGGTCCGATGCATTGGGGGCACGCTGCCAGCAAGGACCTCTACCGCTGGATTCACTACCCGGTGTTTCAATACCCAGAGGCAAACCTGGCCGCGCTCGGCGCCACCGGCGGCGCATTTTCCGGCAATGCGTTTTTCGACCGCGATGGCGCGCTGTCGTTCTACTATACCGAGCGCCTGCCGGCCTACGACCTGTTCAAGGATTACAAGGAAGTCCAAAAGCGCATGCGCCCGGACAAAGGCCTTTTGAGGCCGGTAGCCAATGCGCTCGTGCTTGCCGATGGCCCAGAGGGCACCACGCACGACATTCGCGACCCCAAGGTCTGGTATGACGGCGATGCCGGCCTCTACCGCATGGTCCTGGGCTCGTCCGTCGACGGCGATCCCGCCCTCCTGCTCTACAATTCCGCCGACGGAGACAATTGGGACTTCGCCTCCATCCTCTATCGCGCCCCGCCTCACTTCCGCGACGGCGGCGCGCGATCAGCCGAATGCCCCGATTTCTTTGTCATCGACGGTCATTGGGTCCTGGTCGCCGGCTTCGTTGGCTATACCGAAGCCGAAACCGGCCGTCACAACCTCCTCTATGCCGTTACCGGCAGCTTCGAAAACGGCGTCTTCACGCCCTATTCCGATCAATTGCAGGAGCTCGACTTCGGCACCGATTACTATGCCATGCAAAGCTTTTGGGATGGTGAACGCCAGCTCGCCTTTGCCTGGCTCTTCAACTGGGAAATCCGCAAGCCTGCCGGCTCCGCCTATAGCGGCGAACTCTCTCTGCCCCGCCTGCTCACGCTGGACCAGCATTACCGCCTGCTGACGAATCCCGAACCCGGCATCGCAACCCTGCGAACGCGCAAGCTGGAGCCGGCCAACGGCAGATACACGCTTGCCGACGGGCGTGCTGTCGAGATGCGCATATCCGGCAAACTCAATGGGCTGACCATCACCGGCACCTCCGCCAGCGGCGAAACCGTCACCCTCACCCACAGCGGCGAGAGCCTTGCGCTGGAACTTTCCGAAGACGACGGCCGGATCACTTACCGGACCCCATGCCGCGAGCTCGCCGACACCAGACTGTTCTTCGACCGCGGCGTCATCGAACTCTTCGCCAATGGCGGCCTGCTCTGCGGCACCCGCCGCAGCTATCGTGTCATCGATTGTGCATCGCTTTGGACGTCGGCCGAGGACAGCGCGTCTGTCGAGGTCTGGGAGTATAAATCCGCATATGCCTGAGCCCCAAATCATGGCCGCCGGCCACCTGAAAAATCCGCGCCCTTTCTAAGCCGGCTTTGCCGGAGCATTCCGGCCTCTTCGAGGATGGGCGCGGCGACCGACATGAGATGGCCGTTGATGCGCTTGAGGTCGCGGAGCACATCCAGGTGCAATGACGTCGTCTGCAGCGTATCGGGGCGGCGGTCCTGCAGCCGCGCCATATGCCGCTCGACCGAGGCGCGTTCCTTGTGCCGTACGGCAACCTTGCCTTCCATGAGACGCCGCGCGATCTGGGCGTCGCGGTTGATGAATACCCTCTGGGCCAGGCGCAGATTATCGATTGTGTCGCGGAAGAGGCCCTCGATCTCGCCCATGCCTTCAGGTGAGTATTGCAGCTGGTTCTCGATCTTCTTCATCGTCAGGCGCGACAGGCTCCGCTCGATGACATCGCCGACATGCTCGAGGTTGATGGCGTAGTCGAGCACGGCGCTCAGCTGGCGGCGCCCGGCTTCATCAAGCCGGCTTCGGTCGATGCGGGACAGGTAAAGCTTGATGGCTTCATCAAGGGCATCGACTTCATCGTCGAGCCGGAACAGGTCCTGGCACAGCAATTCATCGCTGTTCCTGAGCGCGGCCAGGGTCGTCTCGAGCATTTTCTCGACGAGATCGCCGACATGCAGGGTCTCCCGCATGGCCGCGGCGATCGCCGCCGGCGGATCGGCCAGTGCGGCCTCGTCGAGATGCAGCGGCGCCAGCCTCCCCTCCGCCGTTGGCTTGTTCGGCAGGAGCCGGCTCAATAGGCGGGTCATCGGCCCGATGACCGGCAGGAAGGCCATTGCCAGGACGACGTTGAAGCCGAGATGGGCCTGCACCGTCAGTTCGGCGAGGCTGCCGTCGGGCGGCAACAGGCTGGCCAGCCAAGGCGCGGCGAGCAACAAAGCAATAGCGCCCATCCCCCGGACGACGAGATTGCTTATGGCAACGCGCCGCGCGGCTGCCCCTTCGGCCGCAATCGCCGGGATCGGCGGGATGGCGCCGCCAACATTTGCGCCGGCCACCAGCAGCAGGCACAGCTCGGCATCAATGCCGCCGGCTGCGGCCAGGGCCATGATGAAGAGCACGACAGCCAGGCTCGAGGCGGAAACCGCCGCCAGCGCGGCCGCCAGGGCCACGGCGATGAGCGGGGCATCGCCCAGCAGGCCAAAGAAGGTCGTAACGGCCTCCGACTGCCGCATCGGCGCGGTGGCCTCGGCCATGAGCCGCAGCGCGAGCAGCATGAGACCCATGCCGATGGCGATCTTGCTCATGCCACGGCTGCGGCGCGAGCGGCGCGTGCCGATTGCCACACCGGTCAGCACCACGACAGGGGCCAGCCAATGAATGTCGAAGGACAGGATCTGCGTGACGAGCGCAGTGCCGACATTGGCGCCGAGCATCACCGCCTGGGCCATGACCGGCGCGACAAGGCCCTGGGCAACAAACGAGCTGACGAGGACGGCCATGGCGGTGCTGCTCTGCAGCGCCAATGTCGTGGCCATCCCGGCGCCAAAGGCGGTCAACCGGTTCCGGGTGCTGCGGGCCAGAAAGTGGCGTAGCTCGGCGCCGAAGGCGGTGGTCACCCCGGCCTTGAGGAGCCGCAGCCCCCACAGGAGCAGGGCCGCCGCCCCCAGCAGGTCAATCAGAAGGAGTGTTGAGGTCATGGTCCAGGCCGCCCTATTCGCAAGAAGGCCGGTGGGCGGGAAAGCCCCCGCCCACCGGGCCGCCTCCTCCAATCGAAGGAGACGGGTCAGTGATCGGGTCGGGAGACCCCGCATCACCGACAACTCAACATGGCCCGACCGCCGTCGCGATCAGCCGGAAACGCGCGCCCCACTCGCGGCGTCGAACAGATGCAGCGAGGTCGGATCGATACCGATCGTGATCGTGGAACCCGGCTCGGCAACAAGTCTTTCGCGCAGGGACAGTACGACGGCCTGTTCGGCGAAACGGGCGACCACATGCGTTTCCGAACCGGTTGGCTCCACCGTCAGGATCTCGGCTGCGATGCCGTCTGGATCAAGGCGGAAATGCTCGGGGCGAACACCCAGGATCAATTGGGTCCCATTTTTCGCTGCATGTTTCGGTCCCAGCGGGATGCGGACATTGCCGGGCGCGACGAGGTCGCCGTTTTCAAACGTGCCCGGGATCATGTTCATGCCGGGCGAGCCGATAAAGCCTGCGACGAAGAGATTGGCCGGCGCATCGTAAAGCTCGAGTGGCGTGCCGATTTGTTCGATCACGCCGCCATGCATGACGACGATGCGGTCCGCCATGGTCATGGCCTCCACCTGGTCGTGGGTGACATAGACCGTCGTCGTCTTTAGCCGATGATGGTTCTGCTTGATTTCCGAGCGCATCTGCACCCGCAATTTGGCATCCAGATTTGAAAGCGGCTCATCGAACAGATAGGCGGCCGGGTTTCTGACAATTGCGCGCCCCATGGCAACGCGCTGGCGCTGGCCACCCGACAATTGGCGCGGATAGCGTGCCAGATATGGCTGGAGGTCGAGCATTTCGGCCGCCAGGGCGACCCGCCTCTCCACCTCCTGCTTCGGCACGCGTTGCAGTTTGAGCGAGAAGCTCATGTTCTGCGCAACGGTCCAATGCGGATAGAGCGCATAGGACTGAAACACCATGGCGATGTCGCGATCCTTGGGCGCCACGTCGTTGACGACGCGTCCGCCAATGGCGATCTCGCCGTCAGAAATCTCCTCAAGGCCCGCAATCATCCGGAGCAAGGTGGATTTCCCACAGCCTGAGGGCCCAACGAGCACGACAAACTCGCCGTCCTCTATGTCGAGCGAAACGCCATGGAGCACATTGACGGCTCCATAGTGTTTGCGGACGTCCTTGATGCTGATCGCACCCATTCCATTCTCCACAATCCGGGCGGCGCTATCGGCGGGCCACCCCTGCCACAAGCTATGATCGAAAATGCTCATAGTTGGGAATTTTGCCGACAACTTCCACTTTAACTTACTGGCACTCTTGCGCCGGTCAATGCCAAATCCGCTATTTTCTGGCGGTTTCAGCGTCATCAGATATTCATTTGACGTTTTCGATTTTGCTCGCCATGATCATTATCAATCATTTGGAGAGAGTTCAAATGCTCAATACAGCTGAAGAACGCCACGCCAGAATTCTGGAATTGTTGAACGAGAAGGGCTTTCTCGACGTACAGACGCTGTCGGAACGAACGGGCGTCTCAGGGGCCACCATGCGACGCGATCTCGGCGAGCTCGACGAGGCCGGCCGGTTGCGCAGAACCCATGGCGGCGCCGTCAGCATAACGCAGGTGGGGCAAGACCCGGCCAATGCCGTGCGCGCAGTGTCCCATCAGGCCGAGAAGGCGGCGATTGCAAGCGCAGCCGCCGCGATGATTGCCGACGGCGATACCGTGCTGCTTGATGCCGGCACGACTTCGCTCGAAGTGGTCAAGCTTCTCGCCGGGCGCAAGGGGCTCACCTTCATCTCGAATGGCGCCGATATCATCGCCGAGCTGGTCCGCGCTGACGCTGAACGCGTTTATGCCGTCGGCGGCGAATATGCAGCGATCAACCGGTCTTTCCGGGGGGCCCTGGCCGAGGACTTCATCCGCCAGTTCCACGTCGACAAGCTCATTCTCAATGCCGCGTCGATCGATTTCGACCGCGGTTTGATCTTCACCGGCTCGCCGGCGAATGCCGGCGTGCAGCGCGCCATGATCGAGGTGGCGCGGCGGGTTATCGTCGTGGCCGACCATTCCAAGCTGGCCAAATCGAGCTTCTCGGTGACCGCAAAGATCGAGGACGTGGGCGTCATCGTCACCGACGCCGGCGCTCGCAGCATGGTCGAGGCAGCGCCCGAAGCAATCCGCAAGAAGTTCACCATCGCGGACTAGGAGGCCTCCGGCTTCCAAGACCCAGCCCACAAAACGACCGACCATTTAGGGAGACAACAATGCTCAAGACAAACCGCAGAAACTTTCTGGCCGGGGCAGCGACAATTGCACTGCTTTCTACCTCCGCCGCCAGCATGGCTTTGGCCGCCGACGTCAACCTGACCTTGATGATCTGGGATCCGGCACAGAAGGCCGGCGTGCAGATGGCAGTCGATGCTTTCCAGGCCGCGAACCCCAATATCGCCGTGTCGCTCGAGCAGGTTCCGCAGGACCAGTACTATGTCAAACTCGACGCCGCCCTCGGTGCCGGCCAGGGGCCGGACGTCATGTGGCAGAGCTCCAAGGCGTCCTATTATGTGGATGGCGGCGCGTTGCAGCCGCTAGACGACTATATCGCGCGGGATGCCCTGTCGCTGGATGGCTACAAGCAGGTGATCGCCAATCTCTATAACCTTGGCGGTCATCAGTACGGCATCCCCAAGGACTTCGATGCCTGGACCTTCGTTTACAACGCCACGCTGCTCGAAGGGCTTGGGATCGCAACGCCCAAAGCTGAATGGACCTGGGAAGACATGGTCCGAATTGCCGAAGAGGTAAAGGCGAAGCGGACCTCTTCGTCCATTGTGCCTCTCTACTACAATTACTCGTTCAACAATGGCGTCGCGAGCCTGGTCCATGCCCTGGGCGGCGCGGTGATCGCCGATGGCCAGAGCCATATGTCGTCACCCCAGGGCATCAAGGCTCTCGAGATGATCAAGAGCCTGCAGGATAGCGAGCTGATCCTGAAGGTTGCCGATTCCACCGACTTCAACCCGGTAAACGCATTGATTTCCGGGCAGCTCGCCATGGCGGAAACGCCCTCGTGGAATCTGAGCCTGTTGTCCAAGGCGGATGCGCCGGCCGGCACCTTCGGCGTCGTGCACCTGCCCGCCGTCAACGGGTCCTGGGCAAACGACACCAATGGGCTGTCCTATGTCATGAACGTCAACTCCCAGCACAAGGACGAGAGCTGGGAACTTATCAAGTTCCTCACCTCAGATGAGGGGTCCGCCCTTCACGCACAGGGCGGCGCCGCCCTGCCTGCCAATACCAATCCGCAGGCTTTGGCCGCATTCGTCGCGACGAACGGAAAACTGGGCGGCCTTGAAGCGGCGCTCGATGCGGCCAGTGCGCAAAGCTATCTGCGCACGACGACCGCCAATCCAAAAGTACTCGCGGCCATGCCCGAAATCAGCAGCGCGGTCATGGGTGAATTCTATTCGGGCGCATTGACCGCAGAACAAGCCGCCCAGCGGATCGACGACCTGCTGAATGGGGCCCTGCGTTGACGGGCAATATTCTTGATCGCCTGACGGGCGCAGGCATGGGAGTGCGTCGCGCAATTGCGCGACGCACTCTGGCCCATCGAGAGGCCATGATCGGCTATCTTCTGCTGGCCCCGCTGCTGGTCGGGCTGCTCGTCTTCCGGGCATATGGCTTCGGCTACAATATCTGGCTGTCGTTCATGAATGCCGGCGCTTTCGGCGCCCCCAAATTCGCCGGTCTTGCCAATTATCAGGACTTGCTTGGCGACAATCAGCTGCGGGTGGCGATCCTCAATACCTTCAAGTTCGCGATCATCGCCGTACCAGGCGTCATCGTGGTCTCGCTGGCTCTGGCCACCTTGATGCAATACCGCTTTCGCGGCCAATCGGTCTTCCGCGCCATCGTTTTTCTGCCGGCGGTGTGTTTGCCGACCGCGGCCATCCTGGTTTTTGGCTGGATGTTTCAGACCCAGTATGGGCTCGTCAACTCGGCCCTGCAGGTCATGGGCGCATCGCCCGTCAGCTGGTTCGGCAGCGCCTCGGGCGTCACGGTCGTCGTGTCGCTGCTGGTTGTCTACCTTTCCTTCAGCGTCCCCACGATCATCCTCTATGCTGGAATGCAGGATATCTCGCCGGACCTCTATGAAGCGGCGACGCTCGATGGCGCGGGCCCGGTCAGGCAATTCTTTTCCATTACCCTGCCGCTTCTGACGCCCTCGCTCTTCTTCGTCATCATCACAACGACCATCAGCGCCCTAAAGCTGTTCGACGTCGTCTATGTGCTGCTGCCGCCTGTCGATCACTCGGTGTCGCTCAACTACGGCTTCACGCTCGTCTACTATTATTTCTATCTCGCTTTCCTCGAGACGGGCCAGCGCGGCTATGCGGCGGCCGTTTCTCTCGTGCTGCTGCTGATCATCCTGGCTGTCTCGATCGTGCTGATGCGTTTGCAGCGCCGCTTCGTACATTATGGGGAGAACGGCTGATGCACGCTCAAAACCAGGCCGGTTGGCGGATTTATGCGATCACCACCATTGTCGGCCTGCTCATTCTGGCGCCGTTCGCCTGGATGGTCGCAACTGGCTTGATGACGACCGGCCAGACCCTGATGGTTCCTCCGCGCCTCATTCCGTCACCACCGACATTGGATGGCGTGATCGAGGTCTTCAATCGCATTCCGTTCGCGACGCTGCTGTTCAACACCATCGTCGTCTCGGCGGGCCGGGCCATCGGGACACTGATAGTCTGCGCCACGGCGGCCTATGCATTGGCGATTATCAAGGTTCCCGGGACATCCGCCATCCTGGTCGGAATTCTCGCGCTGATCATGGTGCCGGGCGACATCTTTATCGTGCCGAACTTTGCCATCATCGCAAGCTTCCGGATGACAGACACTTTGGTGGCGCTGTTCCTGCCGTCCGTATTCGACGTTTTCGGGGTCTTCCTGCTCTATCAGTTCTTCCGCGGCGTGCCCCGCGAGCTGATCGAAGCCGCTCGCCTCGACGGGGCTTCTCATCTGCGGATACTGGCCACGATCGTCGTCCCCGTTGCCCGGAGCGGCATCGTCTCGCTGGCCATTCTGTCGGTCCTGTCCGAATGGAAGGACCTGTTGTGGCCCCTGGTCGTCAACCGTTCGATTGACAAATTGACGCTCGGCCCCGGCCTCGCGCTGCTTCGCGGTGTCTATACTACGGACTGGAATGTCGTGATGGCGGCCGGCGCCATGGCGGCGCTTCCGATGGTGGTCATCTTCCTGGTCCTGCAAAAGCAATTCATCACCAGCTTTGCTCGCAGCGGGCTCAAATAGCCCCCTCGCGCATCGCAATCGGTTTCACCCTATCCAGATTGAAAGCAATGTTTGATATCCTACCTTCGCGCTCCGGACAGATCCTGGTCTGTGGCCATCGCGGCCACGTTATCGATGGGCACGAAAACAGCCGTCCCTCATTACAACGCGCGGCCGAATTGGGCGCTTCACTCTGCGAAATTGATCTTCGCCAGACGCGCGACGGCCGCCTGCTGGTGTTCCACGACGACATTCTGGACAATGCGTCGACAGGCACCGGCCTTATTTGCCAACGCGACCATGCCGACATAGCCCGGTTTCGAACCAGGGCCCGCAATGGCCTGCCCATCGAGGGGCAGCCGATCGAACTCTTCGAAGACATGCTGGCATTCAGCCGGGAGCTCGGCCTTGGGTTGATCGTCGAGATCAAGGACAAGTTCGAGGGCTCCGCCTATTTGGAGCAGGTCATTTCCGCCCTGGGCAATGCCGGGATGCTGGATCGCGTCCTGATCAGCTCGTTCGACTATGTCGTGCTGCGCGATATCAAGCATCTGGAGCCGCGCATCCGCACGATGGGCATCAACTATCATCACCTGACGGA
Organism: Devosia yakushimensis; assembly: GCF_030159855.1. NCBI lineage: Bacteria > Pseudomonadati > Pseudomonadota > Alphaproteobacteria > Hyphomicrobiales > Devosiaceae > Devosia > Devosia yakushimensis. The sequence continues at coordinate 3,390,383 of NZ_BSNG01000001.1, forward strand.
CCCGGCCGCTGCGGCCGGTTCGGCATCGATGGACGTCATGAATACGGACTACCCGCAGTTTTCCGCGGACCTGGCGAAAGGCCTTCACGCGGCCAATATCGGCGTCAGCCACTATGTCCCCCCGCCGCAATATTTCGAGCTGCGGGCAAGCTATGGCGTCAACTATCTGCAGACGCTGGCGGGCTTCCTGCGTGCCGGACTGATCGACATGCTCGTTTGCGACGACGTCGCCTGGACCATGGATTTCGTTCGCGCAAATGGGCTGGCGGTCGCGAAGGTCGATGCGATCCAATGACAGAGCACACTACGCGCCCAACCCGGACGCTTATCGAAGACATCGCACGTCGCGCCGGCGCAATCGCCCTCGAGCATTTCCAATCTCTCGCCGGCCTGCCCGTGGAACGGAAGGGCCATCTCGATCTGGTCACCGAGGCGGATCGCGCGGTCGAACAATTCCTGACATCCAGTCTCCGCAGGGCTTTCCCGGACGATGGCGTCTTTGGGGAGGAAGCTGGCGAGACCGCAGGCACATCAGGCCGGATCTGGGTCATTGATCCGATCGATGGCACGTTCAACTTCGTTCGCGGTGGTCAGAATTGGGCCATATCAATCGGCCTGTTCGAGAACAGAAGGCCGGTCTACGGGACGATCTTCGCGCCGGCACGTGCCCTGATGTTGAGCGGAGGCGTCGATGCGCCCGCGCAGCGCAACGGGATGCCAATGGGCCCGCTGCCCCCGCTTGACTTCGCCCAGGGCGCGACGGGAATTGGCTGGCATCCGAGCATCGGCACAGCGGATCGTATCGAGTTGATCCGCTTTGTTTCCGATGAGCTGGGGATCAATGTCCGGTTCTGTGGCTCCTCAACACTGTCGCTCGTCGATATCGCGTTGGGCGAGACAGATGGGTACCTGGCCCTGGGCGATTCAACCTGGGACGTGATGGCGGGCCTGCCGATCCTGGCCAGCCTTGGCGTGTCCCATACGATTGATTGGGACCATACCGGCCTTGACGCAAAGCTCCGCTTCGCCTGCGGCACCGAGGGCTTCCTTGACAAGGTCAGACCACTGCTCAAGACCATTGCGGTACCCGCCTGATGTCGCAGGACCTCGTCGATCCCAATGGGCCATCATTGCCAAATCCGCAAAGCCTGTCGCGCTCCGCCCTCAGGGAACGAACGGTAGATGGGCGTGGGCTGGCGGACATTCGCCTGCTTCAACTGGAGGACGGTCCGGGACGGGGGCAACGTTTGCTTGTCGTCCGCAACGCCACCGGAATTGGCTGTGAAATCGCTCTCGACCGCGGCTTCGACATTTCCAGCGCGACATGGCGCGGCATCAATATTGGCTGGAACAGTGCCAATGGCCTGCCCTGGCCACCGCACCCGATCGATGCCGAGCATGGCGTGGGCTTCTACAGAAACCTCGACGGCTTCCTCGTAACCTGCGGCCTGGATCATATCGGGGGAGCCAGGAAGACCGGGGCGGAGCACTTTATTCACAAACACCGACGCGAGGTTTTCCATCCCCTGCATGGCCGCATCTCCAGCCAGCGCGCCACTCTTTCGGGATATGGCATCACCTGGGAGCAGGACGTCCCGACAATCTGGGCAGAAGGCATGGTCAGGCAAAGCGCCGTGTTTGGAGAAAACCTCATCCTGCGTCGCCGCATTCAGATCGAGGTTTTTGGTACCCGGGTCGATATTGCCGACACGGTAGAGAATGCCGGCTTCCGTCCCACGCCCCACGCGATGCTCTATCATCTCAATTTCGGCTATCCGTTTCTCGATCAGAACACCAGGATATCAGGCGACATCAGCCCCGATTTCACGGCTGCCTTCAACGACGGCGACAAACGTCCTCACCCCGATTTCGTCGACTATTATGAAGGCATAGCGGTGCAGCCCAACCAAGCGATCGCCACGATCGAGTTGCGGAATGAAGCCCTCCTGGGCGGAATGCGCGCACGCCTATCATACCCGACCGCCGCCCTGCCCGCGCTGGGGATCTGGCGGGCGTTTCAGTCCGGGATCTATGCGCTGGCACTTGAGCCGGCAAAGCCGCAATCGCCGGAAACCAACATCCTGGCGCCCGGCGAGTCTGTAACTTACAAAATTGGCATCGGCATCGGTTCGACCACTGACCCGAACCAGCCATTTCTGTAAATCCGGCGGCCCCGCCGTCGAGTGCGGGAAGCCACCCGCATTATTTTTCTCTGCGATCCCAAGGAGTGCATTGCGGTCGACGTCTCATGGTGGAAGGTCTCCAATAAGGACATGAGAAGGGATAGGGCTATGAGCAATTCCAGGTCAGTACGCGTGACGGATTGGCGTGTCGCCAGGGCGCGGCGCCATTTGGGGGTTCCGCTGCTGTTGCCGGTGCTGGCCGGGCTGTGCGTCGCCATCAGCGCGCCGGTCAGCCTGACCCTGGCGCAGGAAGGGGACGGCTATCGCATCGAGGCGGTGACGCTTTCCTCGGGTGGGCTGGCCGAAATCCGGCGCAGCATTTCCCTCGAGGAGGCCGCTGCGCTCGGCTTCGAAGTGCCGCTCGATCAGGTCGATGACATTCTCAAGAGCCTATTGGTCTATGATCCGGCGGGCGGGGTGGCCGCGATTACCCTGGACGGGCCATCGCTGATGGAGGAAACCTTCCGCGGGTTGCCGTTCACGCCGGACGATCTGCGTGCCTTGCCGCGCCTGCTCGATACGCTTCAGGGCGTGCCCGTGCGCGTGTCTTCCTCCGGCCGCACGGTGGAAGGCATGGTGCTTGGCGTCGATACCGCCGCTCCCCTCGAAAACGAAAAGGAAGAGCCGGCGCCGCTGCTGTCCATTCTCACCGAACAGGGCCAATTGGTCACGATCCGATTGCGCGCGGATGCCGAGCTCGACATTCTCGACCCGGCCGTGCGCGAGAGCCTGCGCCAGGCCGTGCTGGTCAGTGGGCAGGGGCGGGTCGCGGGCATGCGAACCATCAATATCGGCCTCGAAGGCACAGGCCCCCGCGAGGTGCGGCTGGATTATGTGGTCCCCGCCCCCGTCTGGAAGACGGCCTATCGGCTGATCCTTGATGCCGAGGGGGTCGCGCGGCTGCAGGCCTGGGCCGTTATCGAAAATGCGTCGGGCGATGATTGGTCCGATGTCCAGGTCACCCTGTCATCGGGGGCGCCGGTGACGCTGGCCCAGCGCCTCTACCAGCGCTACTGGCACCAGCGCCCCGAAGTGCCCGTTTTCGCCCAGACCATTGCGGCGCCTGCCCCGGACCTCTATCGCGAAAGCGCTGCCCAACAGCAGCTCAGCCCCAATACCGGGGAAATTGCGATGTCTGACTCCATGTTCCTGGGCAATGCGGCCGCCATTGCCGCGCCGGCGCCCACCCCAGCTTCCCCTTCGGCGCCCAAGGCAGTGGCCCAGGCCACGGAAGGCACGAATGCGGCAACCTATCTGCTGCCGATGCCGGTCGATCTTGCTGCCGGGCAGACTATGTCCGTGCCGTTCATCGATGCCGAGCTCACCGCCGAACGGATTTCGCTGTTCCAGCCCGAGCGGGGCGAGGTGAACCCGATCGCTGCCTTGCGGCTGGAAAACACCACCGGCACCAGCCTGCCGCCGGGGCTCGTCACCGTCTATGCGCCGCAGGAAGAAGGCTATGCCGGCGATGCGCAACTGGCCAATGTGCCCGATGGCGAGACCCGCATGATCAGCTTTGCCGCCGATCGCAAGGTGGAAGTGACAACCCAATATGGGGAGAGCGAAACAGTCTATCGCGCGACCCTGGCCGATGGTGTGCTGCGCGTGACCGGGGTCACCCGCACCGATACGACCTACGCCATTACCGGCGCCCAGGATGCGCCGCGCACAGTGGTCATCGAGCATCCGCGCCAGTCGGGATGGACCCTATCGTCCGATGCCCTCGATTCAACGACGCCCACCCATTATCGCCTGCAGGCGAAGCTGGCGGCCGGCGGCACAGCCAAGGTCGTCGCCAGCGTCGAGCGCACCGATCTGCAAAGCATCGCGCTCGTCGATTCCGATGCCGATACCCTGCTCTATTGGGTGGGCCAGCTTGATGACCCGGCCACGGCGGCGATCCTGACCGAGCTGGCCGAGAGCCGGCAGGAGATTGCCCGTGCCGAAAATGGGTTGGCCGGGCTGGAGCAGGATCTCGACCAGGCCAGCGACAGCCAGGCCCGCATCCGGGAAAACCTCGCCGCCGTTCCCGCCGACTCTTCCCTGGCCCAGCGATATCTCGAAATGCTCGAGGCCGAGGAAAACCGCATCGCCGATCTCGATACCCATCGCCAGGATGCCCAACGGGCGCTCGCCGCGCTCACCAAAGCCTTCAGCGAAAAGGTCGGCGCGCTCTAATGCAAAAGGCGGGCGCGGACCGGTCTCCGCGCTCGCCTTGGGCGGGCGACAGGCATAGGACCAATCGGGACCAATGCCGGGCGCCTGGTGTCCAGGCTATTCCGCAATGGCGCTCACCATGGTCTTGGTGAGTGACTGGGATGTCGAGAAATAGTCCTTCCAGGGATCGGGCAGGCTGGCCCGGTGGGCGGCGTCGGCCAGGCTGAACTGGTTGGCCGCCTTGATCGCTGCCAATTCATCCCAGCGGACCGGCACAGCCGCCGGTGCCCCCTGCCGCGAGCGGCTCGACCAGGGGGCGATGGCGGTCGAGCCACGCTCGTTGCGCAGATAGTCGATGAAGAGCTTGCCCTGGCGCTTGGCCTTGCTCATCGTGGCGATGAAACGATCGGGCTCCCTGTCGGCCAGGCGCTGGGCAAAGGCCTTGCAGAAGATTTTCACCTCCGGCCATTCGGTGCTGGGGCGCAGCGGGGCAATGACATGCACGCCCTTGCCGCCGGTGACCAGCGCATAGCTTTGCAGCCCCCACGTCTCAAGCTCGGCGCGGATATCCACGGCGGCGGCGCGCACCTCGGCAAAGCCGAGGCCCTCGTCGGGGTCGATGTCGAAGACGATGCGCTCGGGCTTCTCGATATTTTCGGTGCGGGCGCCCCAGAGGTGCCATTCCAGCACGTTCATCTGCGTGCCGGCGATCAGCCCCGCCAGATTGTCGATATAGAAGTAGTTTTCGCGGCTGCCGTCCTTCTCGGTGATGGGCAGCGACTTCATCGCGTCGGGAAATCCGCCGGTATCGTGCTTCTGGAAGAAGCAGTATTTGGCCCGGCCCTGGGGACAGCGCAGCAGGCTGAGCGGCCGGTTCTCGATATGAGGCAGCATGCGGTCGGCCACGACGGCGTAATAGGCGACCAGATCGGCCTTGGTCACGCCCTGGCCGGGATAGACCACCCGATCAGGGCTGGTGAGCTTGATGCCCGCCGCCTCCGCGGCATCGCTGCCCATCCGGGCGCTCAACGCCTGGGCATGATTGGCGGCCGCAGCGGATTGTTCGATATTTCCAGTTCGGGCGGGCATGGTGGCGCTCATATGCTGGTCATTCACAAGCAAACGGCGGCCCTCGGCGCTTTGTTCCGGCAGCCAGGCGGTTCGCCCGATCCAATGGATCGGACGAACTCGATTCCCCCGCGCAGGCTAGCGGCCGCTCACCCAGGCGCCGGTCGCGCCATAGCGGGTGCCGGCGAACTTTTCCGGCGCCAGCAGAATGCCCAGCGTTTCACGCTCGGCTGGCGTCAGGGCGATATTCGCCGCCGCGACATTCTGCTCGAGATGGCCGATCTTGCGGGCTCCGGGGATGGGCACGATGAAATCGCCCTGGTTGATCACCCAGGCCAGCGCGAGCTGGGCGGCACTTACCCCCTTGTCGGCCGCCATCTCTTCCAGAAGCCGCACCAGGGCGGCATTGCTCGCCATGTTTTCGGGGCTGAAACGGGGCAGTGTGCGCCGGAAATCGCCGGCCTCGAAATCCTCTGGCTTTTGCAGCTTGCCCGTCAGGAACCCGCGGCCAAGCGGGCTGAAGGGCACGAAACCGATCCCCAGTTCGCGGCAGGCATCGAGGATTTCGCCTTCCGGATTGCGGGTCCAGAGCGAATATTCGCTTTGCAGCGCAGCGATGGGGTGCACGGCATGGGCCCGGCGGATCATGTCGGCACCGGTCTCGGACAGCCCGATGGCCCGAACCTTGCCCGCTGCCACTAGATCAGCCATGGCCCCCACCGTCTCCTCGACCGGCACCTGCGGATCGAGCCGGTGCTGGTAGAGCAGATCGATCGCCTCGATGCCCAGCCGCTGCAACGAGGCTTCGGTGGCCGCGCGCACATGCTCGGGCCGGCCATCGACACCGCTCATGGCGGCGACGCCCGTCTTGCCCGCATCGATGCGAAAGCCGACCTTGGTGGCGATCACCACCTTGCCCCGATAGGGCTTCAGCGCCTTGCCGACCAGGATTTCGTTTTCAAACGGACCATAGACTTCGGCGGTATCGAACAGGGTCACGCCCAGGTCGACCGCGTGATGCAGCGTGCGGATGGCGTCGGCTTCGTCCTGGCCACCATAGGCATGGCTCATGCCCATGCAGCCCAGCCCGACCGCCGATACGGTCAGATCGGAGCCAAGTTTGCGCATGGCAGGTGCCTCAGCGGGCCCGCCGTGTTGCGGCGGGTTTGCGCTGCCGTTCTGGGAGTGTGGTGTCATAGTCTAGAATCCTCGTTAGGCCGGCATAGCCGGCGATCTTGGTGTCGAGGACGAGAAGGCAATCGCCGAGTTCGGCCAGACGTGCCCGCACGCGATCGCGGTGGACCTCGAGCAGGTGACGGCGTTCCGCCTCCGTGCCCGGGCCAAGCTCGCGCAAGGCGGCATAGCGCAGCATGTCCCGGATCGGCATTCCGGTCGTCTTCAAACGCCCCAGAAAATCGATCCAGTTCAGGATGGATGCGTCATAGTCACGAAGCCCGGACGCGTTCCGATCGGCATAGGGCAGCAGCCCGATCCGCTCGTAATAACGGATGGTATGAGCTGACAATCCCGAGCGTTTCGCCAGTTCGCCAATCTTCACCACAGACCGCCTTTCGCCACGACGCCTGCCAAGCTACGGCTTCGAGCGCACTCTAAGTCAAGGGGCGATTTGGCTGGTCCCGGTCGGCAACGGGAACCCTCGGTTCAGGCGGCGTTGCGCTCGTCGGCGTCCACCCCCAGTCGGGATAGCAATTGCGAGCGGATGGCATCGAAGCGCGGATCGCCGTGACGGCGGCGGCCGGGCAGGTCCACGGCGAGGTCCTCGATGAAGCGGCCGCGATCGAGCACCAGAATGCGGTCGGCCAGGGAAATGGCCTCGTCCACATCATGGGTCACCAGCAGCACGGCGGGCCGGTGGCGGGCGCAGAGTTCGCGCAGCAGGCCATGCATCTTGAGCCGGGTCAGCGCATCAAGCGCCCCGAAGGGCTCGTCGGCCAGCAGCAGCGCCGGCTCGCGCACCAGGGAGCGGGCCAGGGCCACGCGCTGCTGCTCGCCGCCCGAAAGCTGGATCGGCCAGGCGGTTTCGCGGCCGGCCAGACCCACTTCGGCCAATGCCTTGCGGCCGGCCTGCTGCCGGGCGCCGGACAGGCCCAGCGTCACATTCTGGATGACATTGCGCCAGGGCAGGAGGCGGGCATCCTGGAAGACGACCGACAGCCGATCGGGGACGGCAAGGCTGCCGGTGCCCGCCACCTCGTAATCGAGCCCCGCCAGTGCCCGCAGGAAAGTGCTCTTGCCCGATCCGCTCTTGCCCAAAAGGGCAATGAATTCCCCCGGCGCGATATCAAGGTCGACATCGTCGAGAATAGTGGTCGGCCCGAAGCGCCGCGTCAGGCGGCGGACTTCAACCGCGTTCAGTGAGCCAGCGTGCGGCGCCATGAGAGCAGCCTCCGTTCGAGCAGGCGGACAATGCCGTCCGAGGCCAGGCCCAGCAGGGCATAGACGACCAGACCCACAATGATGATCTGGGTCTGGCCATAGGTGCGGGCGAGTTCGATCATATAGCCCAGACCGGAGGTGGCATTGATCTGTTCGACCACCACCAGCGACACCCAGCACAGCGTCACTGCGAAGCGCAGGCCCAGGAGGAAACCGGGAACCGCGCCGGGCAGCACGACCTGGAGCAGGAAATCGCGCTGGCTCATGCGCAGCGTTTCGGCCAGTTCGACATAGCGCTCGTCGATGGCCCGCAGCGCGTTATGGGTATGCATGTAGATCGGCACGATAACGCCCAGGGTGATGATGGTGACCTTCATGGTCTCCCCCAGGCCCAGCCAGAGGATGAGCAGCGGGATCATGGCCAGGGTCGGCACGGCTCGCTTGATCTGGATCGGCCCGTCGATCAGCGCTTCCCCGACCCGCGACAGGCCCGAAACCACGGCCAGCAGCAGCCCGATGACAATGCCGAAGCCCAGGCCCAGCAGGGCCCTGACCGACGAGGTCAGAAAATTCGATTGCAGCCGGCCATCGGCGATCAATTCACCGAAAGTGGCGATAACAGTCCAGGGCGAGGGCAGGATGCGCGGATCGATCAGGTTCAGCGCCGAACCGGCGACCCAGGCCAGCACCAGCACGAGCGGCCCGATCTGGAGGCCGAAGGGAATGGCCGGCCCCGGCCCCAGCCGCCGCTTCCTGCGGATGGCGGGGACAGCGGGAGATGCCGGCGCCTCGAGACCTTTCGGGACGGCAGGCGCTGCCGGTCGCTCGCGTTCGAGCAGGGCCGTTTCCCCTGCACTATTGCTGCTCAGATAGGTCATTGCCGATCTCCTGAGATGGGTTTGGCTGTTATTTGCTCGCCAGCGCCGCGGCGCCCAGGGCTTCAAATCGCCGATCGAAAATCTGTTCGGCGCTGTAGGGCTCGTAGCCCAGCTCGGCCGCCAGCAGGTCGATGGTCTGCTGGTGCCGCGCCACCACCTCGTCCCAGCTGGCGGGCACGACCTGGTTGCCGGTCAGCTCGACCAGATATTGCCCATCCTCGGCGCTGAGGCCCTGATCCCTAACGTAATAGCCCTCGACCCAGGCTTCGGGATTGTCGTTCACCCATTGGGTGGCGCGGGCCCAGAAGTCGACATAGACGGCAAGGGCCGCGGCCTTGGCCGGATCGTCCAGCACCCATTGAGGTGCATAGAGGTGGCTCGGATCATCGCGCAGGCCGTGTTCGACCAGGGTCGCGCCATCGGCGCCATATTGGTTGACGTATCGGCGGATATTGACCCCGCCAATGGGGGCGATATCGACCTGATGGCTGGCCAGCGCCACCGGATAGACATCGGCCGTGCTGGGCAGTTCGACCAGGGTCACGTCGTTCCTTGTGAGCCCGGCCGCCTGCAGGGCCCGCAGCACCAGCGCGCCCTGCGCCTGGCCGGGGCTGAAGGCAATGCGCTTGCCGCGGAAATCGGCAAGGCTCTTGGCCTCGACACCGGGCGCGATGCCGAAGCGGTAGATCGGATGGCCAATGGGGTCTTCGCGCTCGCGATAGGCGATATTGCGGACGGGCAGATTGTTCCAATTGGCGAAGATGGAGGGGATCTCGGCGACCGAGCCGACATCGAGCGCTCGTGCGCGGAAGGCCTCCGAGGTCTGCGGCCCGCCGCTGAGATTAACCCATTCGATCTCGAAGGGGATCTCATCGATCAGCCCCGACAGTTGCAGCGCCTTCTGCGTCTGGGGGTCGCCGACGACCAGCTTGGTTCCCGCCGGCACCTCGGCGAGCAGGGGCGCTGGCTCCTGGGCCTGCGTCAGGCCAAGGGTCATGGCCGAGACGAGCGAAGCGGCGAGGATGAGGGTTGCGGTTCTACGGCCTTGCTGCATTTCTGTTCCATCCGAGGGGTGACAACAGAACGGTAGGCCTAAATATCCACTAATTCTATAGACATTAAAAGATCGGTTTACCCAATCTCACCGGGTTGGGAGAAAGAGTGTCGCATAGCCCGGCATGGCAAGAAAAGCGGCGAGGGTTGCCATTAGGTCCCGCGCAGCCGGATTGTCGGATTTCTTCAATCCTGCGGGGCGCGTCCGCTCTAGAAAGATCGGTATCGGGCTCACCAAGCCACAGGAGACACAGATGCCGAACGTCAACGCAATTCTCAAATCCACCGCTGCCGCACTTACGCTGGTGCTGCTGAGCCACCCCGTTTCCGGTGCCGAGCAGGTTCTCGAGCTGCCCGGCGGCATCAAGGGCACGCTGGCGCTGCCCGATGGCGAGGCCACCGGGCAGGCCGTGGTCATGCTGCATGGCTTTGGCAGTTCGCGCGATGAAGTGGGCGGGCTTTTTGCCATGCAGGCCGCTGCCCTGGCCGCCGAAGGCATAGCCTCGCTGCGCATCGATTTCCGCGGCTATGGCGAAAGCGCCGGCGATATGGCCGATACCACGCTTGAAGGCCTTATTGCCGATGCCGATGCCGCCCGCACGGCCCTTGCCGGGCTCGATGGCGTGGACCCCGACCGGATCGGGGTCATCGGCTACAGCTTTGGTGCTGCCGTCGCCATGCTGGAGCCGGACGCGTTTGCCGCGGTCGCCGTCTGGGGCCAGATGGGAGACCTGCAGGCCGAGTTCGAAGAATTTCTCGGCCAGGATTTCTACGCCAAGGCCGCCACCGATGGCATTGCAAGCGCCGACCTCGGATGGCGGACGATTTCGCTCAAGCAGGCATTTTTCGACAGTCTGGCCAAGCACGACCTGGCAGAGCGCTTTGCCGGCTATGAAGGCCCCTTCCTCACCATTGCCGGCGAGGCCGATCCGGCCGCCGCCTATTTCGATCAATATCTGGCATTGGCAGCCGGCCCAACCGAAGCGGTGACCATTCCCGGCGCCGACCACATGCTGGGCGTCTTCAGCGAGCAACCCGAGATCGGCGCCGAGGTCATCGAAAAGACCACCGCCTGGCTGCGCGACGCCCTTTGATGCAGCGGGCCGGGCCTGGTGCCCGGCCCTGCTTTGCCAAGGCTTGCAGTGCCGCCATGGGGATGGTCAGTTGGACCTTGCCAAACAGCATCGCGAAAGAGCCCAGATGACCACCACTCCGTCCCAGCGCCCGCTCAACAAGGTGAGCATCAAATGGAACATGGTGGAGGAGCCGGGCCTGACGATAACAGACAAATTCCTGCTGCTGGCCGATCTGGGTTTTGATGGCGTCGAGCTCGATGCGCCCAATGATTTGCCCATGGATGAGGTTCTGAACGCGCAGCGGCGCAGCGGGCTGGCCATTCCCGGCGTGGTCAATTCCATGCATTGGAAAGCCCCGCTGACCGATCCCGATCCTGCTACACGCGAAATATCCATCGCCGCGATCCGTACCGCTCTCGACACCGCCCGCGCCTATGGCGCCAGCACCGTCCTGGTCGTGCCGGGCGTGGTCAATGCCGGCACCAGCTATGCCCGGGCCTTTGAGCTGGCGCAGGCCGGGCTGGGTGGAGTTCTCGACCGAGCCGAGGCGACAGGGGTTTCCCTCGCCGTGGAAAATGTCTGGAACGACTTCCTGCTCAGCCCGCTCGAAGCGGCGCGGTTCGTCGACGGCTTCGATCATCCCCGGATCGGCTGGTATTTCGATGTCGGCAATATCCTGCGCTATGGCCGCCCCGCCCATTGGATCGAAGCGCTGGGCCAGCGCATCCTCAAGGTCGACGTCAAGGAGTTCAGCCTCGACCGCATGAACAGCCTGGGCCCCTGGAAGGGCTTTGATGTCGAGCTGGGCGATGGTGACTGCGATTGGGCCGCGGTCAATACCGCGCTGCGTGCCGCCGGCTATTCCGGCTGGGCTTCCATCGAAGTGCCGGGCGGCGATCGCCATCGGTTGAAGGAATTGAAAGAGCGCTTCGACCGCATCGCGGCGCTTTAGGTCGAGCGCCGGTTCCAGTGTTTATTCTGGAGGCGCTTAAAGGCGCGGTGTCATCCCGGCGCAGGCCGGGATCCATGCTGAAGGCCATTGTCGCTACCCAGTGCGGGGAGAGGGCACAGCATGGATTCCGGTCGGAGCCTGTCCTCGGGCGCGAAGCGTCCCGGGGGCCGGAATGACATCGTAGGTGGATGCAAGTCCAAAGTGGACACTCCCCATCAAGGGAGAGAAGCAGGCGGTTCTACGCTAGACCTCCCTATCCACGGGCTCTCACCCCCCAATCTCCGCCAACATCCGCCGGATATTACCCAGGCTGGTCTGACAGGCGGACAATGTCGGTTCAGCCCCTTCATATTCAAGCGAGACAAAGCCGTCATAGCCCGAGCCCACGACGGCCTCGAGGATCATCCGGGTTTCGAGATCACCAAAACCAAACACCGAACCGCGAATGAATTGCCCGCCCAGGGTTTCGAGCCACCCCGGCCCCGGCGATGTGCGGCGGACATAGAAATCCTTGAGATGAACGAAGCTGGCATCGGCCAGACTCGCCCGCGTGCCGACCAGCGCATCCTCGTCGACGCAGAGGAAATTGCCGACATCGACAGTGAATTTGAAATTGGGCCGGTCAACCCCATGCAGCAGCCGCTTGATGCGGGCGCTCGAATTCATGAAGAAGCCATGGTCCTCGACGCTGGTGGTCACCCCCTGGCTTACGGCGAAATCCGCTATCTCCTGGCAGGCCGCGACAATGGTGGCAAAGGCCCCCTCGAATTCCCCCGCACTGCCCAGCCGATGGGCCCAATTGACCACGTCATGGCGCAGGAACCCCACTTCGAGCCGGTTGCAGAGTTCGACATGGCGCTTGACCAGCTCGATCTGCTCCTGCCGCTCGGCCGGCTCGACAAAGGCGAATCGGGCGCCCAGGCAGATGCCGGAAATGGGGATACCCGTCTGCTTCGTCTGGGCCTGCAGCCGGCTCAGCACTTCGGCATCGGCCGTCAGGTCATAGGCGGCCTCCTCGCCGGGGCGGGCAAATGAGAACGTTGCAATTTCCAGATGCTCGGCCTGATTGGCGCTGAGCCAGCCGAAAACATCCTCGATTCCCATGGCGCCGCTCGCGAGCAGGGGACGAAAACTATAGGAGGAAAGACCAAGCTTCATGGGAGGACTCGCGCTGGAACGGTTGAACAATCGACGCCGGAGCGGAAGCTGTCAACGAGGCGATTGACAGCAAGCGGCCGCTATTCTCTTCTGGCGCCCGGTAGATCGTTGCAACGAGCGGATAGCGCCCATGTCTGAAGACTTCATCGATGTCGTCATCGTCGGCAGCGGGCCGACCGGCTCGGCCTATGCGCGAATCATTCGCCGCGACTGGCCCGAAGCCCGCATCCTGATGGTCGAGGCCGGTCCGCAGATCCTGCCGCAGACCGGGGCGCATCTGGACAATATCGCTGATCTCAAGGAGCGTGCCGCGCTTGAAGTGCAGGCCCAAGGCGGCGATCGCACGCCACGCATCCCTATGAGCAAAGAAGAATGGGAAGCGCGCCGCGCTGGGGGCTTTGATGCCTCGCAATTGCGCCGCTCAGGCCTATTCATCGCCAACGAATCCGATCCCGCAGAAAACCTGTTTGCGGGCTTTTCGGCCGCCAATGTCGGTGGCATGGGCACCAAGTGGTCCACTGGCACGCCAACGCCGTCACAGGTCGAACGCGTGCCGTTCATCCCGGCGGACGAATTGGCCGCAGCCATCACCGTCGCCGAAGGTCTGCTCGGCACCAACAAAAACCCCCATCCCGACGACCAGACCGCCATTGCCATGCGCGAAAAGCTGGGCGCCGTGTTCAACCCGGGCCGCAGTTCCGACCGTTTCGTACAGCCCATGCCGCTGGCCGTAACGCCCGGACCCAATGGGCTGCGCTACCACGGTACCGACGTGGTGCTCGGGCCCATGGTGGACGAGCCGGCTGAAAGCTTCCAGATTCTGGCGGAAACCGCCTGCCGGCGCGTGGTCTACGAGGGGAGCAGGGTTACCGGGGTAGAACTCGCCCATCCGGGTCAGGACGATACCTGGTTTGTCGCCGCCGGCACCGTCATTGTCGCCTGTGACGCGCTGCATTCACCCCAATTGCTGCATGCGTCAGGCATTCGCCCGCAGGCTCTGGGGCGTTACCTCAATGACCATTTCATCATCTCGCAAATGGCTGAGATGCACAGTGATGTGCCCATGCAGGCGATGAGCTGGATTCCGCCGACCAATGATTTTCCGTTCACCGTCACCATCCACCCGACTTCTTTCACCAGCATTACGCGTCCGGACGGCTTTACCGGCCAGCCGGTCGGCATGGGCGTTTTCTGCCCCGCCGATCTCAATCCTGACAATCGCGTCACGTTCGACGACAGCAAGCGCGACTGGATGGGCCTGCCGGCCATTTCCATCCAGTGGCGCGAGTCCGAGGGAGATAAGGCGCGCCAGGACTACGCCAAGCAAACGGCCCGCAAGATTGCCGAAATCATCGGCCGCCCCGCACCGGGCTTTGCCACTATCGTACAGCCCGTCGGCAGCTCGCTGCACTACCAGGGCACGGTCCGGATGGGCGAAAAGGACGACGGCACCAGCGTCTGCGACCGCAATAGCCGCGTCTGGGGCTTTGACAATCTTTACGTCGCGGGCAATGGCGTCATCCCCACCGTGACCGCCACCAATCCGACGCTTTATTCGGTTGCCCTGGCCACCTTTGGCGCACGGCAGATCGCCCGCGAAGGGCGCCAGCGCCAGGCCGCCTGACCCAAATACGAATGGAATGAATTTTATGCCAGAAAAGCGATTGTCGGTGCTCGTCGTCGGGCTGGGCCAGATGGGCCGCAGCCATGCCATGGCCTACCACACCCATCCCGGTTTCGAGGTGGTGGGCCTGGTCAACCGCTCGGTGCCAAGCCTGCCGGCCGAGCTTGCGGACTATCCGCTGCGGCACGATTTTGCCGCCGCGCTGGCCGAATTCAAACCCGACCTGGTGTCGATCGCCACCCACACCAATACCCATGCGGACCTGGCCATAGCGGCCATGGAGAGCGGCGCGCATGTCTTTGTCGAAAAGCCGCTGGCCGCCACGGCCGAGGATGCCGAACGCGTCGTCGCCGCCGCCAAGGCCAATGGGCGCAAGCTCGTCATCGGCTATATCCTGCGCCACCATCCCTCCTGGATGCGGCTCATCGAAGAAGCCAGGGGCCTGGGCGGGCCCTATGTGTTCCGCATGAACCTCAACCAGCAATCGAGCGGGGCGGCCTGGGGCATCCATCGCCAGATCATGCAGACCACTTCGCCCATCGTCGATTGCGGGGTGCATTATGTCGATGTCATGTGCCAGATCACCGATGCCAAGCCCGTCGAAGTGCGCGGCATGGGGGTGAACCTGGCCCAAGGCCTGCCCCAGGGCATGTATAATTACGGCCATTTCCAGGTGCTGTTCGACGATGGGAGCGTGGGCTGGTACGAGGCCGGCTGGGGTCCGATGATGTCGGAAACCGCCTATTTCGTCAAAGACGTGATCTCCCCGCGCGGTTCGGTCTCCATCGTCATGGATGGCGGGGCAAGCTCGGCCGATATCAATGCCCATACCCAGACCTCGCGCCTTCTGGTGCATCACGCCGAAACCGATGCCAGCGACACCTTCGTCAAATCTGACGACTGGCTGGACATGCATGACGAGCCCGGCCACCAGGCGCTCTGCGACCGCGAGCAGGATTTCGTCTATCGCGCCATTGCCGATGACCTCGACCTCACCCGGCACATGGCCGATGGTGTCACCTCGCTGCGCATCTGCCTTGCCGCCGACGAAAGCGTGCGCAGCGGGCAGCCGGTGCGGCTCTAGGGACAAGATCATAGCCTTGGGCGCGCGAACCCATTAATGAGGGGCGCGCGGGAGCGCAGTGGTTCCCGCCGATCCAGGGAATGCCATGTCTGTCCAGACCCGGCCCAGGCGCCTGACCACGCGCGATATCGGGGCCAAAAAGCGCAATGGCGAGAAGATCGCCATGCTCACCGCCTATGATCATGTGACCGCGGGATTGCTCGACCAAGCCGGCATAGACGTGCTGCTGGTCGGCGATAGCCTGGGCAATGTGGTGCTGGGCTACGAAACCACGCTTCCTGTAACGCTGGCCGATATGAGCCGGCATGCCGCCGCCGTGCAGCGGGGGAGCAGCCAAGCCCTCGTCGTCTGCGACCTGCCCTTCGGCACCGCGACCGATCCCGAAACGGCCTTGCGCAGCGCGGTAATGCTGCTGCAGGAAACCGGCGTCCAGGCCGTCAAGATCGAGGGCGGCGCTTCCGCTGCCCCCATCGTCGCCCGGCTGGTACAGCAGGGCATTGCCGTCATGGCCCATATCGGGCTCACCCCGCAATCGGTGCATCAATTGGGCGGCTATTACCGCCATGGCAAGGACGAGGACCAGGCCCGCGATCTCATCGCCGCCGCCAAGGCTCTGCAGGAGGCGGGCGCCTTTGCCATCGTGCTCGAATTCCTGGTTCCCGAGCTCGCTGCCAAGATCACCGCCCAACTGGATATCCCGACGATCGGCATCGGCTCGGGCCCCGATTGCGCCGGCCAGGTACTGGTGATCAACGATCTGATCGGCCTCAGCATCCAGCCGCCGCCCAGCTTCGCCAAGCCGAAAGCCGATATCGCCGCGATTGTCCGGGAGGCCGCCGCTGCCTATATCGCAGAGGTCAAAGCCCCGGCCGAGGAGACGCCTTGAATGGCCAGCAATATCCTGATCGCCGTTACCGGCAGTATTTCAGCCTATAAGATTGCCGACGTGGTCTCGGCCCTCACCAAGCAAGGCCACCAGGTGCAATGCATCCTCAGCGCCAGCGCCCAGCACTTCATCACCCCGCTGGTGCTCGAGACCCTGAGCGGGCGGCCGGTCAAGTCGGACCTCTTCGGCGCCGATATTTCGGGCACCGAACATATCGACCTGGCGCGTTGGGCCGATGTCTTCGTGGTGGCTCCGGCCACCGCCAATGTGCTGGCCAAGCTGGCGCTGGGCCTGGCCGATGACCTGCTGACCACGGTAGCGTTGGCGACCACCGCCCCCCTGCTCATCGCCCCGGCCATGAATACGATGATGTGGGAGCATCCCGCGACGCAGGCGCATCTGGCCGTGTTGCAGCAGCGCGGCGCCGGCGTGATCGATCCGGCGGCGGGGACGCTCGCCTGTGGCGAAGTGGGTGTGGGGAAACTGGCGCCAATTCCGGCCATTGTCGCAGCCATCGAAGCAGCTCTCGTGCAGCCCAGTACCGACCTGGCCGGCCGCAAAGTGCTCATCACCGCCGGCCCGACCACGAGCCCGATCGACGCGGTGCGCTATATCACCAATCATTCGACCGGCCGCATGGGCGCGGCCATGGCCGAGGAAGCCCTGCGCCGGGGCGCCGAAGTGCGCTATGTGCTGGGCACGGACAAGGGCGTTGTCCGCCCCGTCCCGCCGCGCGGCAGTGCCGGCCGGCTGACCCTGGTTGAGGTCACGACCGCCGAGGACATGGCCGAAAAGGCCCTTTCCTTCCTGCCCGAGGTGGATGGCGTCATCGCCACCGCCGCCGTACTCGACTATCGCGTGGCCGTGCCGTCCGCCAATAAGCTCAAGCGCAATGCCGAGGCCACGAGCCTGGACATGGTGCCCTCGGTCGACGTGCTGGGCGCGCTGCGGCAGGCGGCCAATGGGCAATGGTTCCTGGGCTTTGCTGCCGAGACCGACGATGTCGAAGGCAATGGCCGCAAGAAGCTCGATGGCAAGAAGCTCGATTTCCTCTTTGCCAATCCGGTGGCCCGGGCCGGGGAAACCAGCACAACGGGATTTTCCGTCCCCACCAATGGCGGCACGCTACTACGCGCAAAGGGCGAGCCGGTAACGCTGCCGGTCATGAGCAAGCAAGACCTCGCCAAACAGCTTTGGAACCTTATTGCATGATCACGATTTTGCGGACCGTCGCCGAAGTGCGGTCCTGGCGCGACGGTCTGCCGCGCGACGAAAAGCTCGGTTTCGTGCCCACAATGGGCGCGCTCCATGCCGGGCATATGAGCCTGATGGCGCTGGCGCGGGAACAGGCCGGCACTGTCATTGCCAGCATTTTTGTCAACCCGCTGCAATTCGGCGCCAACGAAGACCTCAGCAAATATCCGCGCCCCATCGAAAAGGACCTCGCCCTGCTCGAAGCGGCCGGGGTCGACGCGGTCTTCCTGCCGCCGGTGCATGAACTCTATCCCGAAGACGCCTCGACCTTCGTCACCGAGGAGGCCGTATCGGCGCCTCTTTGCGGCGCCGTCCGGCCGGGACATTTCCGCGGCGTCACGACAGTCGTGCTCAAGCTCTTCAACATCGTTCGCCCCGATATCGCGGTGTTCGGCCAGAAGGACGCCCAGCAATGCCTCGTCATCGAGCGCATGGTGCGCGATCTCAACCTGCCGGTAGAGATCGTCCGCGGCCCCATCGTGCGCGAAGCCGATGGCCTGGCGCTCAGCTCCCGCAATATCTACCTGGCCCCGGAAGACCGGCAGGCCGCCCCCGCCATTTTCGCCAGCCTCCAGGCGGCGCAGCGAGCCTTCGAGAACGGTGAACGCAATGCCGCCAAGCTGGCCGAAATTGGCCGGTCAAGCCTTGCCGCCGAGCCGCGTATCGCCGTGCAATATTGGGACGTCCGGCACCCCCAAAGCCTTGAGGCCATCGAGACCATCGGCCCCGAAGGCGCCATCTTCGCCGTCGCCGCCCACCTGGGCAACACCAGGCTCATCGACAATCTGGTGGTGGGTTAGGCCGTCCCAGCTTCCCGCCAGGGACGCCACCACTTGCGCCGCCCCCTCAATTCATCGTCATCACCCGGCTTGTCCGGGTGATCCATCTCTCAGCAGCGTCGAAGCAATGGATTGCCCGGACAAGCCGGGCAATGACGACAAAAACTGGGGCGGTGCCGTCCAGAGGCCCCCTAAAACCTCACCGCGTCGAAGCGATCCCATAAATCCGCTCGATATCATCGAGCGCCAGATGGGCCGCCATGATCCCGCCTGCCGTGGCCCAGACCGTATCGGACACGCCATAGACATGGCCGGCCTTGGCGGCATCCAGCGCCTGCCAGAGCGGATCGGCCAGCCAGGCCTTTTGCTCTTCCAGCGCCAACCCGTCCCCGGTTTCGTAGGAGAAATAGAGCAGGCGGTCGCCATCCAGATCGGGAATGCGTTCCTTGGTGATCGGTTCGGCCAGGCCCGGTTTGTCCTGGGCCGCGGGGCGGCCAAAGCCGATATCGCGCAGGATGGAGCCGGAGAAACTGTCATTGTTATAGGCGTAGTTCTGCCCGGCAATGAACCGCACAAGGCCAACCTTTTCGGCGCGGCGATCGCCCAGCTCCGATTGGATGGCCTCGACGCGCCGCTGGTAATCGGCCAGAAGCGCCTCGCCTTCGGCGCTCTTGCCGATGGCGCCGCTATAGACGGCGAGGTTTTCCCGCCACTGGCCGGTAATATTCTCGACGAACACCGTGGGGGCGATGGCCGAGAGCTGGTCGTAGATTTTTTCGTGCCGCTTCTTGTTGCCGATGATGAGGTCGGGCTCGAGTGCGGCAATGGTCTCCATGTCGGGGGCCAGTTCCTCGCCCACCAGAATTGTGTCGGCCAATTGGGCGGCGACGTGATCGAACCAGGGATTGGCATTGGCCGAACGGACGGCGCCGACCGGCACGATGCCGAGCGCCAGAAGGTCCTCGGTTGCCTCATTGGTAAGGGCGACAATCCGCACTGGGGCCTCGGGAACGCTGGTGGTGCCCATGATATGGGTGACGTCGCGGGCAGAGGCGAAGGGCATGGTCAAAGCCAGGATAGCCGGCATGGCCAGAAACGAGAAAAGGCGGCGAGTGATCATCTGCGGTCCATAAAAATGACAATCATAGTCATGTTTGGACATCAATCCTGCCGCAGCGGCGAAGTCAAGCGCCCTGACGCTGCAACAGACGCCGCATGATCGGGATCATCGCCAACCCGCCCAAAGCGGGCACCGCGGCCAGGGCCAGCCAGGGAATGGCGGCTGCGACCGAGGGCACCAGCGCCAGATCGAGAATGGGACCGAGCAGGATATTGCCGACCAGCACGGCCAAGCCGCCCACCGAGGCCAGCGCACCATAATAGATCCCGGTCGGCCGGCCTTTGGCAAAGCGGGGCACGATGTCCATGGCGACGGGCTTGACGATCATCTGGCCCAGGATCAGCAGTGCCACCATGGCAATGGCTGGGGCCAGCCGCCATGGGCCGGATGGCGCCGGAAAAGTGGCGCAATATGCGGTCAGCGCAAAGGCCAGCGCCATGAGCAGGAAACCGGCGGCCAGGCTTGCCGCCCAGCTCAGTTTCTGCGCCAGCCGCGCCGCCGGCAGCTGCAGCACGACGATCATCACCGAGGCGATCATGAAGAGCGGCGCCAGGTCCATATCGCTGCCGCCAGCGCGCTTCACCTCGACCGGCAGGGCGAAATAGAGCTGGTTATAGCTGAACAGGAACCCGGCATGGGCAAGGGTGAAAGCCACAAACAGCTTGTCGGTAAAGACATGCCACCAGGCGCCATCCTGCCGCTGCAGCACCGGGCTTCCACTGCGCGGCAGATAGATGTGCAGCACGATATAGGCCAGGAGAAACACGCCGGCGCCGGCAAAGGCCATGGCCTTGAAACCCACGCCCAACAGCAATGCACCGAGCAGCGGCCCCACCACCGCGCCCAGTTCGCCCCAGACCGCCAGCCGGGCAAAAAACTGCAGGCGCGTGCCCTTGCCCTCGCGCGCCGCCGCCTCGCCCGCCTCTGCGGCCAGCGAGGAAATGGCGGGCGAAAACAGCGAGCCGGCGAGCCCGGTGAGACAGGCGCCGAGCAGCACGGTGAGGAAACTGTCGCTCAGGCCCAGAACAACGAAGCCCACGATGCGCAGCATGCAACCGAGCAGGATCAGGCGCCGGGCGCCAAGCCGGTCGGCAAAGGCGCCGCCCACGATGAACAGCCCCTGCTGGGAAAAGGTCCTGAGCCCGAGCACGAGCCCGATGACAGCGCTTTCCAGCCGCAGGTCATCGCGCATGAAGGCAGCCAGAAACGGCACCACCATGTAGAACCCGACCATGAAGATGAACTGGTTCGAGAGCAGCAGGAGAGTGGAAACAGGCAAGGGCGGGCTCGGCGGATAAGAACCGCCCAGCCATGGCCGATCACGGCGCGCCAGGCAAGGGCCTGCTAGGCCGGGCTCACCGTGGCGCCCTCGCCATCCAGATCGTCATCGTCCGGCCCCCCGGCATAGGCGGCCGAGAGCTGGCGGTAATATTTCGAGCGCAGCGCCACTATGGTCACCACCACGCCGACCATTCCGGCCAGGGTAAAGACCAGCGCGATCCCCCGCGCCGGCCCCGTGCCGAACCAGGAGCCAATGGTCCGCGCCCCCGCACCATCGGTCATGAAGGGGATGACGACGAATTGGGTCAGCGGGCCGATGAGGAAGGCGGTCAAAGGGGAAGCCGCCTGTTCCACCGATTGGGCAAAGCCGAAGACCCGGCCCTGCCGCTCCAGCGGCACGACCTTTTGCAAAGTCGTGTGCTCGGCCGCTTCCGCATAGGGGCCCAGCAGCATCCAGACAAAACACCCGGCCGCCAGCAGCCAGATCGAGGATTGCAGGGTGAAGACGCAACACACCGCCCAGGTGATGAGATTGACCAGCAGCAGCGTGCGCAGCGGATTCCTGCCCAGGCCGGTTTTGGCGATGATGAGGCCGGACAGGATGAAGGCGGTCGAGAGCACGCCGAAAAGCAGCCCCCAGATCTGCACCGACACCAGCGAAAGGCCATAGGCATCGAGCAGCGCCATGAAGATGCCACCCAGGAAATTGTTGAAGGTGGCAAAAAAGATCAGCGCGAACAGGCCCGGTACCGCTGCGATCACCGCAATCGTGCCCTTGATATCGACCCGCTTGGGCTCCGCCACCTCGCCCGGCTCGAGGGCAACACGCCCCTCGTCGATCGGCACCGGGAAGAGATGGGCAAAGGCCAGCAGCGTCAGCACCAGCGCCAGGCCGAGCGTCGCCACCATGCCTCCCCAGGCGACGAGGAAGCCGCTGATGACCGAGGTGGTCAGAAAACCGATGCCGGTCACCATGCCGACCAGCCCATTGGCCTTGTCGCGCCGGTCCTCGGGGATGAGGATGGTCACCAGGGTCGGCAGCGCGATGGAGCGGATATTGCCGGCAATGACGCCCAGCATCACCAGGAACACGAAGATCCAGAGATGGGCGCCATAGGGATTGGTGAAGACTTCGGCCGGCGACAGCAGATATAGCGCCAGCGAGGCTGCATAGAATGCCGCCGACACCACGCTCGAGCCCAGCATGGCGAGTTTTTTGGGATTGTGGTCGACAATGCTGCCCAGCCAGAACCCGAAACCGGCGGTGAAAACCAGATAGATGCCGGCAATCATGCCGGTGGCAAAGACCGATTGCGTCTCGATATAGACCCAGAAGGTCAGCGCGAACCACACCGTGAAGTTGGTGATATTGGCAATCAGATTATTGCCCAGCAGATGATAAAACGGGGTCATGGGCGGCGCTCCTCCGTGCAGGTGGCGAGGCTAGGACGACGCGCCCGGATGCTCAACCCTTTTTGGGACGCCGCGATCCCAGCTTCAACCAGGCGTGCTGACAGCGCTTGGCAGCAGTGATCCGGGTAATTTGCCGAACTCTTGCGCTACTCCTGCGGAACCCCGAACCGCCCCACCTTCACCCCCGGTGCCGCCACGCGAAACTGCACCACGCCATCCCGGCCCTCCCCTGCTGCCCCCGAATTGAGGCTGGTCACGAAAACCGTGCGCATATCGGCGCCGCCGAAGCAGGGCATTGTGGGGTGGGCCAGCGGCAGGTCGACCCAGCCGGTCAGCGTGCCATCGGGCGCGAAGCGATTGATGCGGCTGCGGCTGGGGCCGGCGGACCAGTAATAGCCCTCGATATCGCAGGCGGCGCCATCGGCCCGGCCGTTGGCTTCGTCCTGGTGGCGCAGGCGGCGGCGATTGGCGATGGCGCCGCTGGTCCGGTCAAAATCCCAGGCATCCACCCACATCTCGCCGCGCGAATCGGAGTGGTAGAGCCGCGTCGCCGCCCCGTTCCAGGCCAGGCCATTGGAAATGACGAGGCCGGTGACCAGGGTCGAGACCGCGCCCGCCGCCGTCACCCGGTAGAGACATCCGGCCGGGCTTCCCACGCCGCCATTGTCCATGCTGCCGACATAGAAAGCGCCATCGGGGCCGACCTTGCCATCATTGAAGCGCATGGCCGGCTTGGCATGCTCGACCGACGCGACCAGGCGGCGCGCGCCATCGGCCATGTCCACCAGTTCGACCGTGCGGCGGAAGGCCACGACGAGCTGTCCGGGGCCGGCAAGCCCAAGGCTGGCCACCGGTTCGTCGAATTGCAGCCTCTGGCGGCTGCCATCGGCCAGCGTCAGGGCATGGATCGCCCCCGCCTCGATGTCACACCACCAGAGCCGGCCATGCTCCTGCTCCCAAACCGGGCTCTCCCCGACGCCGAAGCGCTCCTCCACCAGGAAAGTCACTGGCGATATGGCCAGCGCCTGGTTCCCCTCTCCGCTCAATGGCACGCTCCTTGTTCCCTGGCCGGCGCTATCTTGCCTCGGCGCCGGATTAGTCCTACCAACTTTTCCACCGCGCAAGCGGCAATCGTGCCGCTCTCGCAGCTTCCGGCGCGCCGGCCGGCGCGAATTAAGGTCTCTGGTTCCATGTCCCGCATCCTGCTCACCGGAGCCTCCGGCTATCTGGGAACACGGCTCCGCACAGCGCTCGCCGCGGCGGGCCACACCATCATCGCCACCGATATCCGCCCCGCCGCCGACGGCGCCGCCATCGAGATTGCCGATCTCGCCGATGCGGCGGCCATGGATGGCTTGATGGGACGGCAGATCGACGCCGTGGTCCATCTCGGCGGCATGTCCAACGAGGGCGATTGGGACCTCATCCTGCGCGCCAATATCATGGGCTGCCACACCCTGTTCGAGGCCGCCCGGCGCCATGGCGTCAACCGCATCATCTATGCCTCGTCCTATCATGTCGTGGGCTTTTACCCCACCGAGGCCGCGCCGCTGCCGGTCGACATCGCCTACCGCCCCGATACGCTTTACGGGGTCTCCAAGGTTTTCGGCGAAAGCCTGGCGCGCTTCTATTTCGACAAGCATGGCGTCCAGTCGCTGTCGATCCGCATCTGCTCGGCCTATGATCCGAAAACGGTCCGGGAATCGCGCAATTGGTGCGACCCCGCAGATCTTGCGCGCCTGGTGAACCGGGCCATCGAGATCGACCAATTGGGCTGCCAGGTGCTGTACGGCATATCGGACAATCCGGGCGCTTTCTTCGTCAATCGGGCAGGAAACAGCCTGGGCTGGGCGCCCCAGGGCAGCTCCCTCCAGCATGATTTTCCCGATCCGCGCGCGCCGGTCGATTTCGACGACCCGGCCAATCGCCTGCTGGGCGGCGGCATGGCGCTGCGCCCCGCGCCCGGCGCGGCAGGATGAAGCCGGTGCAGCACAAAAAGGTCGGCTTCAAGGAAATCGCGCTGCGGGCCGATGTCGCCATTTCCACAGTATCGCATGTGCTCAACGGCACCGCGCCGATCTCGCCGGAAGTGCGGGCGCGGGTGCTCGAAGCGGCCGGGCAATTGGGCTATCTCGCCAAGCGCCGGGAAAAGGCTGCCATCGCCGTGCTGCGCTCGATCCTGCTGGCCGTGCCCAGCGATACGCTGCCGCATAATGAATTCAACCTCTTTTCCTGGACGCTGCTCAGCACGCTGATGCGGGAATGCGAGCGGCGCGCCATCCGCGTCATCCCCATTGAAATCGACCGCCCGCATTTGAGCGGCGAACGCATCGTCGCCGAGGCCCGCGCGGCCGAGGTGGACGGTATTCTGCTGCTCAGCGAAGATCGCCGCGATGTGCTCAGCGATATCGCCGCCTCCGAAATCCCGGCCGTGCTGATCAATGGCGAAGACCATGAAATGCAGATCGACAGCGTCACGCCCGGCAATCGCTTTGCCGCGCGTTACGCCACCAATTGGCTGATCGAGGAGGGACACCGCTCGATCCTGCATCTCAGCTGGGAGGGCCGCTCGACCATCCGCCGCCGCCGCGATGGTTTTCTCGACGCCTTCCGCGCCAATGGCCTGTCGCTCGACACCGCCCATGTGCATCTGGCCGAGGGCTATCTGCCCGATCAGGGCGAGGCGGCGATGAAGGACTGGCTGGCCAGCCATGACGGGCTGGGCGGGGTCACCGCCATTTTCTGCGCGGCCGACAATCTGGCATTGGGCGCGCTGGCGGCCCTGACCAAGGCCGGACTGAGCCTGCCGGACGATGTGTCCATCGTGGGCTTCGACGGCGTCGCCATCGGGGAATTGACCACGCCCAGCCTCACCACGGTCAGCGTGCCCCTCGAGCATATGGGCACCGCAGCCCTGCATCTGCTCGAACAGCGCATCGTCAACGCCGCCCAGCAACCCCCGGCTCACCGGCTCGAACTGGGCTGCCGGCTGACCATCCGCAACAGCGTAAAGCGGCTGGTTTAGCTGTCCCGCGCGCGGCCGCCACGACTTCGTGGTTCGACAGGCTCACCATTAGGTCGTGCCCCGAGAATGCCGCACCCATGGGTGCGCACCTCAGCCCCAAATCTCCCCACCCACAATCGCCTCCCTCGGGCCTGACCCGAGGGCCACTCGTCGCTCCCGCCAGATTGGGAAAGACCCTCGGGTCAGGCCCGAGGGAGACGATCGTGCGGGATGGGCATCCGGCCCTCCACCCCGCAACGTCATTCCCGCGCAGGCGGGAATCCACTCTTAAAAGCCCTTGCAAGCCCAAAGAATGGATTCCCGCCTGCGCGGGAATGACGCGGTGTTCCAGTCTGCGCCTTCCTCGGGCTTGACCCGAGGACCTTTCCTCACGCGCACCACGCCGAGAGTGACCCTCGGGGTTACTCCTCCCCAAACAAATCCGCCAATAAATGCCGGCGTGCGGTTTCCAGCGCTCCGGCCAGGCCCGCCCGGGCGCCGGTATTGCTGGCCAGGATCGGCACCGGCCGCTCGAACCTTGTGGCCAATTGGTGGCGCACGCGCTCGATCAGCTCGGGCCGGGCGCCCACGCTGCCGCCCAGCACCACCAGCTCGGGATCGATCAGCGCGATCAGCGAGACGATGCCGAGCGCGACATGGCCGGCCAGCTCGTCGATGGTTTCGAGCGCCCTCGCGTCACCCGCGGCCGCGGCATCGAAAATTGCCCGTACCGGCAGGTCGGCCGCGCCGCCGCGGCGGACGAAGGCTTCGCGAATGCCGGCCTCGCCGACAACGGTTTCGAAATGCCCCTGGATCAGCGAACGCTCGGTCGTGCCGTGGTCGGGCAGCGGGAGATAGGCGATTTCGCCGGCCCCGCCGGTGGCGCCGCGCAAAAGCCGGCCATTGACCATGAGGCCGGCGCCGACACCGGTGCCCAGCGCCACGAAGGCGATGTCGCTCTTGCCCTTGCCGCAACCGGCCGCCACTTCGCCCAAGAGGGCCAGGTTGACGTCGTTTTCGATGGCGACCGGGCAGCCCAGGGCCGCGGTCAGCCTGGCATGCAGGTCCACCGCCACCAGGCCCGGCAGGTTGGCGGCCAGGTTCAGAATGCCGGTGGCCGGGTTGACCGCGGCCGGCACGCCAACCGTACAGGCCTGCACATGCAGCCGCTGTGCCCCGGCCCGCTCGGTCAGTGCCGTTGCAAGCCCCGCCAGCTGGCCGACCAATTGGTCGAGATCGCCATGGGCGGTCGGCTCGATGGTTTCGGCCAGAACCGTGCCGCGCAGGTCGATCAGGGCGGCGGCAATCTTGGTGCCGCCAATATCGAAACCCAGCGCGAGCGCTGCTTCGGGGCGCAGGGCATAGCTCAGGCTCGAGCGTCCCGGCAGGCCATTGAGGGGGCCGGCCACACGCACCAATCCGCGCTGCTCGAGTACCGAGAGCAGCTCGGAGACGGTCTGCTTGGAAACCCCGATGCGCCGGGCCAGTGCCGGACGCTGCAGCGCGCCCGATTCGATCAGCACTTCGGCCAATTGGCGCAGATGGGGCGGAGCCGGGTCGGCTGGAATGGTGCCCGAAGTCTTGGCCAGACCATAGAGGGCCGGTGCGGGACCCCTAGCCGTTTGATTTGCCTGCCAATCTTCCATTCAAGATGCGCCCTTTATCCGGTTTGCTCAGCCATAATGCCATGCGTGCAAATTTTTTCTAGTTGATTCATACGACGACTGACGCAATTATACGAATGTAGCAGCCTAATAGGCCAGAATAGCGAGCAAATCGCACATGCCTTGGCTGCCCAGGAGATTGGAGGATCAATCTAATGCAAATATTTTTATTGCTTAAGGTCTGAATCCACCGAAAAAACAGGCTGAGCATCCGCTCCGCCAGGGAACCCAATCAAGGTTTGGGGAGGACGAGACGATGAATTCCAAGAGATGGATTACCGCTCTGGCGGCTGGCATCCTGTGCACGACAGGGCTGAGCGGGCTGGCCTGGGCCTTTCAGGAAGCGCCGATGCTGGCCGAGCAGGTTCAGGCCGGCTCGCTCCCGCCGGTGGATGAGCGCCTGCCCACCAAGCCCGCCGTGGTCACGGCCATCGAGGTGGGCCAATATGGCGGCACCTGGCGCCGCGCCTTCAATGGCCCGGGCGACCGCTGGGGCCCCACCAAGCTGATGGAAGAGCGCGTCCTCAAATGGACCGCCGACGCCAATGGCGGTGCCGTGCTGACGCCGGGCTATATCGAGAGCTACTCAGTCAACGAGAACTCGACCGAATTCACCTTCACCCTGCTCGAGGGCCTCAAATGGTCCGATGGCCAACCGGTGACCACCGAAGACGTGGCCTTCTGGTACAATGACATCTTCCTCAACCGCAAGATCGTGCCGACGCTGGAGCCGACCTTCGCGCCGGGCGGCGTGCCGCTGGAACTCGAAGTGGTGGACGAGCGCACCTTCACGGTGAAGTTCGCCCAGCCCTATGTCTATTTCCTGCAGATCCTGGCCAAGGATTCTACCGGGGAACCCAGCCTGGATCGTCCCAGCTTCCTGTTCCCCAAGCATTATCTCAGCCAGTTCAACAATAATTACGCCAGCGAAGACGAGCTGACCGCCGCGGCCAAGAAGTTCAACGTCGCGGCCTGGACCGATCTCTGGGGCTCCAAGGGCGCTGCCACCGCCTGGTGGTCCAATCCGGACCTGCCCGTCATCACCGCCTGGAAGATCGAGACACCCCCGCCGGCCGATACGGTCGTCATGGTGCGCAATCCCTATTATTACGCCGTCGATCAGGAGGGCAATCAGCTCCCCTATATCGACCGCATCGAGCACCGCCTGTTCCAGGATCCCGAAACGCTCAACCTGATGGTGGCGCAGGGGCAGCTCGACATGCAGGACCGCCATCTGAGCCTGGCCAATTACACCTTCTACAAGGAAAACGAGGCGCGCGGCGGCTATCACACGGTCAATTGGAAGGACACCAATATCTGGTCGCTCGTGCCCAATATGACGGTCAAGGACGAGACGCTGGCGGCCCTGTTTGCCGATGCCAAGGTGCGCGAGGCCTTTTCGGTGGCGGTCGACCGCGAGCTGATCATCGAATTGACCCAGTCCGGTCTCGCCCAGCCCGTCCAGGCGGCGCCGGTTTCCGGCTCGCAATATTACAATGAAGAGCTCGCCAGCCACTGGACCGAATACGACCCGGACCTGGCCAATCAGCTGCTCGATGAAGCGGGCCTGGACAAGCGCGACGATGCGGGCTTCCGCCTCCGTCCCGATGGCAAGCGCTTCAGCCTCGTCGTGGAAACCAGCGACGCGGCCCATGCCAAGACGCTGGAACTGCTGACCGAGAATTATGCCGAGGTCGGCATCGAAATGCTGCCCCGCGTCATCGACCGCACGCAATGGGACAATAACCGGGCCAATAACGACTTCCAGATGCATTGGATTCCGTTCGACCGCATGACCTATGTTCCGGCCGATCCGCGGCGCCTGATGGGTTGGGACAGCTTCGGCAACGAATATTTCAAGTGGTACAGCACCGACGGCGCCGAAGGGATCGAACCGCCCGCCGACGATCCGATCCGCGAGATCTGGGCGCTCTGGGACAAGGCCTCGCAATCGGCTTCGGTTGAGGAAGCCGACGTCTCGGTCAACGAAATGGCCCGCATCTTTGGCGAACAGGGCTGGGTGATCGGCGTCTATGGCGAGGGCCCGGTGGTCAATATCGTCTCCAACGCCATGCACAATGTGCAGCCCGATCTGGTGCAGGACGACATCTTCCGCGGCGTGGGCCTGGCCCGCACCCAGCAGTTCTGGCTCGAGCAGAACTGACAGACAAGCAGGTGCGCGGAGCCGTTGCCCCGCGTATCGCCTCGCCCCCGCGATCTGGACTCCAAGCCGGCCCGCGGGGGCGAATAGGGGAGACATAGCAGCATGGTTGCCTTTATCGGGCGTCGAGCGCTTCTGGCGATACCGACGCTGATCTTTATCTCGTTCATTTCCTTCGTGATCATCCAGCTGCCGCCGGGCGACTACGTCACCTCCTATGCCGCCCAGCTCCGCCAGCAGGGCGACTATGTTTCGGCCGCGCAGGAAGCGATCATGCGGCAGAATATGGGGCTCAACGATCCCATTCTGGTGCAATATTGGCGCTGGATTTCCAACATCGTGTTCCGCGGCGATTTCGGCCATTCCCTGGAATGGAACGCCCCGGTGGGCAGTCTGATCTGGGACCGGCTGGCGCTGACCCTGGCCATTTCCTCGCTGAGCCTGGTCTTTACCTGGATCATTGCCATTCCCGTCGGCGTCTATTCCGCCACGCGCCAATATTCCATTCTCGACCACCTCTTCACCGTGTTCGGGTTCCTCGGCAAAGGCGTGCCCGATTTCCTATTGGCGCTGATCCTGATGTGGATCGGCTTTATCTATCTGCAGATCGATGTGGGCGGGCTGTTCTCCCCGCAATATCAGAACGCCCCCTGGAGCTGGGACAAACTCGTCAACCTGCTGTCGCATCTGTGGATTCCGCTGGTGGTGCTGGCAACCGGCGGCGCGGCCGGGCTGATCCGCGTCATGCGCGCCAATATGCTCGATGAATTGGGCAAGCCCTATGTCGAGACCGCCTATGCCCAGGGCCTTTCCGAACGCCAGGTGGTGTGGAACTACCCGGTGCGCGTCGCGCTCAATCCCTTCATTTCCACCGTCGGCTGGTCGCTGCCCGCCCTGTTTTCGGGCGACGTGATCACCGCCGTGGTGCTCAACCTGCCCACCACCGGGCCGTTGTTGCTGCAGGCGCTCAAGATGCAGGACATGTATCTGGCGGGCAGCTTCATCCTCATCCTCAGCGTCTTTACCGTGATCGGCACGCTGGTCTCCGATATCCTGCTGGCGTGGTTCGACCCGCGCATCCGCTACGCGTGAGGAGTGCTCCCGTGACCGATACCGCCCTCGAAACCCCCAAGGTCCGCGACCACAAGGAAGACCTCTATACCGCCAAGCCCTGGCAATTGATCTGGCGCCGCTTTTCCAAGCATTTGCTGGCCGTCATCTCGCTGTGGTTCCTGGTGCTGCTGGCGCTGACGGCGATCTTTGCCGATCAGGTTGCCCCCTATGATCCGTTCAAGGTGCAGCGCCTCAGGACCCTGGCCCCGCCCACCGGCATTCATCTCTTCCATGAGGGCCAGTTCGTCGGCCCCTTCGTCTATGGGCTGGAGCGCGAACGCGATCTCGAAACGGCGCGCGTCATCTACGAAACCGACACCGCAACCCCGCTGCCCATCCAGCTCTTCTACCAGGGCGACGACTACAATTTCTTCGGCCTCTTCAAATCCAACATCCACCTGTTCGGCGTCGATGACCGGCGTCAGCAGATCAACCTGCTCGGCACCGACGATCTGGGCCGCGACGTCTTCTCCCGCCTCATGCATGGCGGCCGCGTCACCCTCTCGGCGGGTCTCGTGGGCGTGATCTTCGCCTTCGTGCTGGGCCTCACCCTGGGCTCGATCTCGGGCTATTTCGGCGGCTGGATCGATAGCTCAATCCAGCGCCTGATGGAGTTCATCCGCTCCATTCCCACCATCCCGCTCTGGATGGGCCTCGCCGCTGCCCTGCCCATCGCCTGGGACCCCATCTTTGTCTATGTGCTGATCACATTGATCCTCGCCCTGATCGGCTGGACCCATCTGGCGCGCGTGGTGCGCGGGCAATTCATGGCCATCCGCAACGAGGATTTCGTGATGGCCGCCCGGCTGGCCGGGGCCTCGGAATACCGCATCATCACCAAGCATATGCTGCCCTCGATGACCTCTTACATCATCGCGGCACTGACCCTGGCCGTGCCCGAAATGATCCTGGGCGAAACCGCGCTCAGCTTCCTGGGCCTGGGGCTACGGCCCCCCGTCGTCAGCTGGGGCGTGCTGTTGCAGGATGCCCAGAACCTGCGTTCGATCTCGATGGCGCCCTGGCTGCTTTCGCCGGGCCTGGCGGTGGTGCTCACCGTCCTGGCCTTCAATTTCCTCGGCGATGGCCTGCGCGACGCGGCCGATCCTTATGGGCAATGATATCATGACCCACACCATGGCTGAAAACCGGCTGCTCGAACTGGACAATGTGCAGGTCCAATTCCCCATGCGCGAGGGCCTGGTCAAGGCCGTCAATGGCGTTTCCTACCATGTCAACAAAGGCGAAGTGCTGGGGATTGTCGGGGAAAGCGGCTCAGGCAAATCCATCACTGCCCGCGCCATCATGCGGCTGCTGCCCAAGAACGCCAAAGAGACCGGCGGCAGCATTCGCCTGCGCCCCCGCACCGGCGAAGAATTCGAACTCTCCGCGCTCGATCGCAATAGCCGCGCCGTGCGCAAGGTGCGCGGCAATCATATCGGCATGATCTTCCAGGAGCCGATGACGGCGCTGTCGCCGGTCCACACCATCGGCACCCAGATCATGCGCACCGTGCAATTGCACAAGGGCCTGAGCAAGGCCGATGCCCGCGCCCGCGCCATCGAGCTTCTGGCCAAAGTGCAGATGCCCCGCCCGGCCCAATTGGTCGATGCCTATCCCCACCAGCTCTCGGGCGGCATGCGCCAGCGCGCCATGATTGCGCTGGCCATTTCCTGCGATCCGAGCCTGCTCATTGCCGACGAGCCCACCACCGCGCTCGACGTCACCACCGAGGCCCAGATCATCGAATTGCTCAAGGAGCTCAAATCCGAGCTGGGCATGGCCATCGTCTTCATCACCCACAATTTCGGCGTCGTCGCTGACATCGCCGACCGCGTCTCGGTCATGTATCTGGGCCGCATTGTCGAAACCGCCGATGTCGACGACATTTTCTACGCCCCCAAGCATCCCTATACCCAGGCGCTGCTCCGCTCCATTCCGCGCCTCGGCGTCGATCAAGGCCGGCGCCTGCCCACCATTCCCGGCATGGTGCCCGACCCCTTCAGCGTACCCAATGGCTGCGCCTTCAATCCGCGCTGCATCCATGCCGTGCCCGGTCTCTGCGACACCAAAGTGCCGCCCGAATTGCGCTTTGGCAGCCAGATGTCGCGCTGCCACATTGCCGAGCAATTCGCCCAAACCGAACAGCAGGAGCCAGCCCATGTCTAATACTGGCATGTCTGATCCAGAACTGGCTCTGCCCGATGACACCTTGATCTCCGTCCGCGGGCTCAAGAAATATTTCCCCATCCAGGCCGGCTGGCGCAAACGCCATGTCGGGGACATCAAGGCCATTGACGATGTCTCCCTCGATATCAAAAAGGGCGAAACTTTTGGCCTGGTCGGAGAAAGCGGCTCGGGCAAATCCACCGTCGCCCGCCTGATGCTGCGCGCCTATAGTCTCACCGATGGGCAGATCCTGTTCCGCCGCGCTTCTGGCGAAGTGGTCGACATTTCGGGCCTGTCCGAGCGGGGCATGCGTGAGATGCGCCAGGAAATGCAGATGATCTTCCAGGACCCCTATTCCTCGCTCAATCCGCGCATGACCCTGCTCGAATTGGTGGGTGAACCCATGGTCATCCATGGCGCGGGCACCCAGGCCGAAATCCGCGACCGGGTGGCCGAATTGCTCAGCGTTGTCGGCCTGCGCCCCGAATTCCTCACCCGCTATCCGCATGCCTTTTCCGGCGGCCAGCGCCAGCGCATCGGCATTGCCCGGGCCCTGGCGCTTAATCCCAGCTTCATCGCCGCCGACGAAGCCGTCTCGGCGCTCGACGTGTCAGTGGCCGCGCAGAACATCAATCTGCTGCAGGATTTGCAGGAACAATTCGGCCTCACCTACCTCTTCATCACCCATGATCTGGGCATGGTCGAGCATATCGCCGACCGCATCGGGGTCATGTATCTGGGCCGGTTGATGGAGGTCGCGCCCACCCATGATCTGTTCAGCAAGCCGCTCCATCCCTATACCGAAGCGCTGATGGCCGCCGTGCCGCAGCCCGATCCGCGCGGCAACCGCACCCGCAAGCGCGTGCCGCTCAAGGGCGAAATCGCCAATGCCGCCAATCCGCCTTCGGGTTGCCTGTTCCACCCCCGCTGCCCCTATGCACAGGAACGCTGCGCAACCGAACAACCGGCCCTGCGCGCCCTGCCATCGGGCCGCCAGGTGCGCTGCCACTTTGCCGATGAATTGAGCCTGACCGGAGCGGTGGCGTGACGGCGCAGGACCGCTCCCTTCAGGCGCAGGCGCTGGCCAAACGGCATCTGCCCCTCCTCCTGCTCGATACCGCCGAGCCCTATCTGCCGGTGGCCCTCGGCTATTCGGTCTTTACCGGGCCGGGGCAGTCGCCATCCTCCAAATTCGCCCTGGAACCAGCCGGTCAGGTCACGATCGAATATGCCGTATTCTATGATTGGGATATCGGCCATCTCTACGATCTCGAACATGTCTGGGTGCATCTGGACGCCAAAGGCGCCGTCATTGCCGTCGAGGCCTCCACCCATGGACGGCGCGAGACAATGGACAGCGGCAATGGCCTGCCTGAACTGCGCGAGGGCCGCCCGGTCCTCTACCCCGAGGCCGGCAAGCATGCCCATTGGGCCCATCCGCGCCAGATGCAACCGGCGGCGCGGGAACGGCTCGCCGTGCTCTGTGGCCCACTGGCCGGTCATGAGGGCGTGCATCTGGGCAATCCCTTCGCCGGGGCCGGCGCCTATCGGGCAAGCCCCCTGGATCATCGCCTCGCCCGCCGCAAAATGGCGGCCGACGCCTTCGTGCCCAGCCATCGCTATGAACCGGCCGACATCGAACCGCAATTGATGGCCTGGCCCGATCTCGCCGCCTTCATTCCCCGCCGCGTCTCCCAGCTCATGGCGGCCCTGCCGGGCAGCGTGCCGCATTTCGGCGCCATCTTTCTCGATTGCGGCGACACCCTGATCGACGAGCGCAGCGAAGAAAAGCTCCCCGGTAGCGAAGTCGTCATCCGCGCCGATCTCATCCCAGGCGCCAGGCAGATGATGGACGATCTCCGGGCCGCCGGCCACAAGCTGATCCTGGTTGCCGACGGCCCCCGCCAGACCTTCGTCAACATGCTGACCCATCATGGCCTTTGGGATCATTTCGACGCCCATATCATTTCCGAGGATATCGGCTGCCACAAGCCGGATGCCCGCATGTTCGATGCTGCCCTCAAGGCCGCCGGCCTCACCCGCGCCGACGCCTGGCGCACCGTTATGATCGGCAATAATCTGTCGCGCGACATCAATGGCGCCAATGCGCTCGGCATCACCTCGGTCTTCATGGCCTGGTCGACCCTGCGCAGTCACGTGCCGGCCGATGCCTCCGAAACGCCCGATTACCGGATCGGCTCGCCCGCCGAATTCGTCGGCCTGCTCGATCGCCTCGAAGCGCTGCTTTGCTATCGAATGGCTGTGCCTAATGTTAACAGTCTGCTAACCAATCAGGTCCCATGACGACACCTCTGCTCACCCTTTCGCGCGGCGATAGCCTGGCCGCATGGGCCCTTTCGCCTGTCATGGCCACGCCCTTTCCCGGCGTTCCGGCGCCGGCCGAAGATCGGCAGAACTATAAATATATCAATGGCTTCGTCGATGTCGGCGACCTGCCCTGCCGCGTCGCCACCTGGCGCGACGTCGCCACCCGCACGCTCGCGCTCGACACCAGCTGGCCGGTGGAAAGCCTCTACCTCCCCGGCGCCAACCGCCGCGTCGAATTCAGCCAGTTCCGCTCCACGCCCACACGGCTAAGCCGTTGGTGCCGCACCACAATCAGCGCTCCGGTCGACCGCTATTGCTCGTTCCGCCTCTCCACGCGCGGCGGCGTCCACATCTGGGTCGATGGCGAACTGGCCGGTCGTTTCGAACCCTTCACCCGCAATTCCACCGAGCAGAGCGTCGTCCACCTGCCCATCAAGGCCGCGGGCAGCGACATTGTCGTTTTGACCGAGGACATGGCCGAGCGCGACACCAACTGGTTTTTCGAGCTGACCCTGCTCGACGACGTGCCGCTCGCCATCTTCCTGCCCGGCGCCCCGGCCGACGCCCATCTCGATAGCCTCAAGGCGCTGGCTGCGGAAGTCCGCCCTGCCGGCGAATTTACCGGTCCCGGCGATGCTTTGGTGCTGCAATTCGACACAACGGCAAGCCTTGCCGTCACCATCGAGGCCAAGGTGGGCTCCACCTCCCACGCCAAGCACATAATGCTCGACCGCACGGTCATCCTCGAGGCCGGCGAGACCCAGGTCACGCTCTGCCGGGGCGATGAACTGCCCGAGGGCTACCACATCATCGACCTCACCTTCGTCGTCGACGATACAAGCGTCACCCGCCAGATCGCCTGTGCCGTGCTCCATGCCACCGAGCCGCAAAAGCGGCACGCCGACATTGCCGAGCGCAAGCGCGAAGCCCTGCTGCACGCGGCCCGCGACGGCGAAATGCGCATGGGCACCGCGCTCGCCATGCTGGCCTCCGGCATCGAGCCAGACCAGCGCTTTCGCGAGATTATCGAGACCACGCTGACCATTATCGAGGAGCGTTGGGACTGCGCCGATTTCGTCAGCGTGCCCCTGCTCTGGGCCTATGCGAAATATGCCGCGCAATTCCCGCCCGACCTGCGCGCCCGCACCGAAACGGCGCTGCTGACCTTCCGCTATTGGGTGGATGAGCCGGGCAATGACGTGATGTGGTTCTGGAGCGAGAACCATGCCCTGTGCTTTCATGTCTCCCAATTGATGGCCGGCCAGCTATTCCCGGATGGCGATTTCACCGCCTCGGGCCGCAAGGGCGCCGAACAGGTCAGGCTCGCCGCCGAACGGCTGCATTTGTGGTTCGATGCCGTCGAGGCCGAAGGCCTCGCCGAATGGAATTCGTCGGCCTATTACCCCGTCGATTTCATCGGTCTTTTGGCCCTTGTCGAATTCGCTCCCGCCGATATCGCCGCTCGGGCTCGCCGCGTCACCGACCGCATCTTCACCATGATGGCGCTGCACAGCCTTGGCGGGGTTCCCGCCGGCAGCATGGGCCGCGCCTATGACAAGGAATTGCGCGCCGGCCCCCTCACCGAGCTTGCCCCCTTTGCCAGTGTCGCC
The DNA here is from genome assembly GCF_030159855.1 of Devosia yakushimensis. Classification (NCBI taxonomy): domain Bacteria; kingdom Pseudomonadati; phylum Pseudomonadota; class Alphaproteobacteria; order Hyphomicrobiales; family Devosiaceae; genus Devosia; species Devosia yakushimensis. The sequence goes on from NZ_BSNG01000001.1 coordinate 3,426,792, forward strand.
TTCGGCAAGGGCTGGCTCAATAATGGCGTTGCCTCGCTCCCCCTGTTCGCTGCCGGCCTCTATCTGCCGCCGCCCGAACTGGCCGAGCTTGCCTGGCCTGCGCCGGATACCGCGATCACAGCCCAATATACCCAGGGCTATGCCCACGCCGCCCATCTCAGCCTCTTCAAGACCCCGGCGGTGCAGCTCTCCAGCAATGCCGGCGCCAAGCCCGGCGGCTATGGCCATCAGCAGCATGTCGTCGATGTGCTGTTCTCCGCCCACCCCCTGGCCCGGAGCTGGATCAACCATCCCGGCGAGGACGACCCCTGGGGCAGCCAGCGCCCCTCCTATTGGGCCGGCAATGGCGTGCTGCCCCGTGCCGCCCAGCACGAAAACGTCGCCCTCCTGCTCTACGATCTGGGCGCCAATCCGCGCCTCGACTTTACCCATGCCTATGTTTCCCAGGCCGGAATCGAAGCACGTCTCATAGACGGCGCCCTGATCCTGCGCTCGGGCAATGGCCTCTTGGCCTACAAAGCCACCGCCCCGCTCGTGCCGGTCACCAAAGGCCCCAGCACCGGCCGCGAATACCGCTGTTATGGCAAGGTGACGGGCTGGATGGCATTGGTCGCCGAAGGCGATGACATCGACGCCTTTGCCCGCAAAATCGCCGCGCTGGACCTGACACTCGATGGCCGCCACTTGACCCTGACAGGTCTGCCCAGCGGCCCCATTGGGCTGGACTGGAGCAACGGCCTATCGGTCAACGGCAAAGCCGTGGCGCATCCCAATATGAGCATCGAACCGCTGATCCAGCGACGCCGGTTGAGCGAGACGATGGCGGGGTAAGACCCCTATTTGGGCCCCGGATCCATCAGCACATGCACCCGGTCCGCGCCCAATCGCGCCAGTTTCAGCATCAGCGCCTTGCGGCGGGCCGGGGCCATGGGCGTATCGGGACTGTCCCGCAAAATCGCCCCGTCATGGCCATCGGCCACGATCAATCCCTCGCTTTCGGGAAAAATCCCCGCATCCAGCTCGGGCGGCTTGGCGAAGAAGAACCGGTCGGAAAATTCTCTATATTCGTGCCATTTCCTGTCGACCTGGAAATCGATGAGGCTCGACTTGATCTCGACGATCCAGATTTCCCCCTTTGGCCCCACCCCCAGCACATCGGCGCGCCTGCCACTGCGCAAGGTCACCTCGGCATAGCAGGCCATGTCGTAGGTTTCGCGCAAAAGGCGCATGACCCCGCGCTGCACGCGCAGGGCCGTTGCCGATTGGCGCAGGTCGACGATTGGGCCCAGCTCAGCCATGTGCGCCGGCTCCGACCAGCTTTGGCCTCGATGGCAGCGCCCGGATGACCAGCAGCGCCGCGATGAGCAGCGGCACCACGACCCAATAGGACATGCGGATGCCGAACTCTTCGGCAACCAGGCCCAGCAGGGGTGGCGCGAGGAAGAACACGACGAAGGTCATTTGCCCCAGCGACGCCACGTTGACCGAGGCAGGCCGGTCGGTGCGTTGCGCCGCCGCCGACACGGCGAGCGGATAGACGGCGCTGCAGCCGATGCCGGTGAGCGCAAAGCCGAACAGCGCCACATATTCGTGCGGTGCCGTGGCGACCAGCACCAATCCGGTAATGGCAATCAGCAGCAAGGTTGCCGCCACGGTCCGCGGCGACAGCCGGTCGACGACGCCATCCATCGTCAAGCGCGCAATCGCCATGAACAGTGAGAAGATTGTGACGCTGAGGCCGCCGATAAACGGCTCGACATTGAACACGTCTCGCATATAGATCGCCGACCAGTCGATGCCGGCCCCTTCAGCCAGCAATGGCGCCGCGCCAATGATGCAGAGGGCGGCGAGACCGATCGTGGGAAAAGCGATGCGCGGGGTCTCCCCGACATGGGAATCAGGCCGCAGCGGCGCATTCTCGATGCCCCGGAACACGAAAAACCCGGCAAGCATCACCACGACCAGCGCGACAACCAGGTGAATCTGCACCGGGACATTGGCTTGCCGAAGACCCGCGCTGATCAGCGCGGTGACGAAAAAGCCGAGGCTCCACATGCCATGGGTGCGGCTCATGATGCCGTATCCGAGCTGCGCTTCGAGCCGGTCCGCCTCGAGATTGACGATGATCTCGACCGCGCCGGCGCAGATGCCGGCCAGGAAGAGCAGCGGCACGACGAAAAGCACCGATGGCATGAATGGCACCAGCGCATAAAGCGACGACGCCGCGAATATGGTCACGAAAATGCCGGTGCGTGCCGGATAGCGCGCAATCAGCGGGCCCGAAAAGGTGAGGCCGACCAGCGCGCCACAGGACATGGCAATCAGTGTCAGCCCGAGCTGGCCCTCGGTGAGGTCGAATTGCCGCTGCAGGTCGGGCAGGCGCGACAGCAGCGCGCCCATCGAGAGCGCGAAGATGAAGAACACCCCGAAAATCCGGTAATGCGGACGCATATGCGTTTTCCTGCTGATCTTTCGGCAGCCCGGCGGGCTCCATGCCGGCACATTCTCACCACATAGCGTCAGAATGTGTCAGCACATGATTTGGTTGGGCTCAGCCATGCGGCGGCACCGGCTCGGGCGGCAGGCCGTGTGGCTCGTCCACCTTGCGGTTCCCGAGCGCGAAGCTGGCCGCCCAGAGCCCGGCCAGCAGCAGCGGCAGGCAGATCAGGTAAGAGTTGCGGATGCCCAGATATTCGGCAACGAAACCCAGCAGCGGCGGCGCGAGGAAGAAGACGACAAAGCTCACCTGGCCGAGCGCGGCGACATTGACCGCGGCAGGCCGGTCGGTGCGCTGTGCCGCCGCCGATACCGCCAGCGGGTAGACGGCCGAACAGCCAATGCCCATCAGCGAAAAACCGGCCAGCGCCACCCAGGTGGCGGGCGCCATGCCCACCATCAGCACCCCCAGCGCGGCCAGCACCAGCAGCACCATGGCCACCCTGCGCGGACCATAGCGGGACACGACCGGGTCGGCAGTGAGCCGCATGGCCGCCATGAAGAAGGCAAAGAGCGTCAGCCCCATGCCGCCGATAAAGGGCTCGGCCGAGAAGACATCGCGCATATAGATGGCCGACCAATCGATACCAGCGCCTTCGACGAGGAAGGCGGCAAAGCCGATGATGCAGAGCGGCACCAGGCCCCAATTGGGGAAGGCGATGCGGTGTTCGCCCGTTTCATGCGCCCGCCCGGCCGGCTTTGGCGCGGCCACGAGGCCGGTGAACATATACCCGCCGACGACCACGACCAGCACCGCCACCAGGCCCATATGCAGCTGCGCGCTGAGACCCGATTGCCGGATCATGGCGCCGAACAGGGCGGTGATGAAAAAGCCCATGCTCCAAAACCCATGCGCCCGGTTCATGAAGCGCTTGCCCGAGGCCATTTCCAGCCGGTCAATCTCGACATTGAGGTTGATTTCGAGCGCGCCGGACAAGAGGCCCGTCAGGAACAGTACGAAAAATACGGCGGGCGCCACCGGCAACCAGGGGATCAGCGCGAACAGCAGCGAGGGCCCCAATACCGTCACCAGCGCGGTGATGCGCGGTCCCAGCTTTTCGATCAGCGGGGCGGCAAAGGTCAGCGAGATCAGCGAGCCGATCGACATGCCGATCATGGTGAGGCCCAATTGGCTTTCCGAAACCCCCAGATGGGTCTGGATATCGGGCAGGCGCGCCATCAGCGCCCCGGTGGTCACGGCGAAGAGGAAAAAGCCCGCATAGATGCGGTATTGCGGTGCAATATTCATGGGGTCACGGTCGATCTGAAAGCTTTGGGGGCAAGGGCGCCGGCGGCGACCAGACTCAGCACGACAAGCGGCAGCCCGATGCCGAAGGCCCAGCGGATGCCGAAATGTTCGGCCACATAGCCCAGCAGCGGCGGCCCCAACAGGAACGAGACGAAGGAAATCTGCGCCAGTGCCGCCACATTGACGGCGGCCGGCCGGTCGGTGCGTTGCGCTGCGGCCGACATAGCCAGCGGGAACAGCGCGCTGGTGCCCACCCCGATCAGCGCCAGGCCCAGATAGGCCATCCACTGCGCCTGGGTGAAAAAGACCAGCAGGGTGCCGATGCCCAGAATGGTCAGCAGGCCCCGGGCGACGATGACCGGGCTCCAGCGTTCGACGAAACTATCGGCGAAAAACCGGGTGACCGCCTGCGCCCCGGCGCCCAGGGCCACGGCAAAGCCGGCCCAGAAGGGCGCCGCGCCGAACACGTCCCGCATATAGATGGCCGACCAGTCGATGCCGGCGCCCTCCATGATCATGGCCGAGAGGCACACCGTCACTAGCACGATAATGGCCAGGGTCGGGCGAGCGAAGCGCGGCGCTTGGTCGGTATTGCCGCCGCTGCGATGCTCGGCCGGCTCGAACCGGCCCAGAATGACCAGCGTGGCCAGTGTCACGATGGGGATCATGATGGCCAGATGCACCTGGGCGGAAATGCCGGCCTGGGCGACGAATGAGCCGACCATGCCGGCGCTGAAAAAACCGAAGCTCCAGAAGGCGTGCGAGCGGTTCATGATGCGCCGCCCAATGGCGTGCTCGACCCGGTCGGCTTCCAGATTGATGATGATTTCGATACAGCCAATGGTCACGCCCACGGGCATCAGCAGCAGGAAAAAGGTCAAGGGCGTGGGCGCCCAGACCGCGATGGCATAGAGCACCGACAGCACGGGCAGCGCCGTCAGCAGCGTGCGGCGATAGCCGATGCGCTCGATAATGGGGCCGGCAAAGGTCAGCGAGATCAGCGTGCCCAGGGCCGCGCCGATCAGCGCCAGGCCCAGCGCCCCTTCGCCCACACCCATGGTCTGTTGAATGGCCGGGATACGGGGATAAAGGCTCCCCATGCAAAATGAATAAACGAAGAATGCCCCATAGACCTTGATCTGGGGCGGCAGCTCAATGCCGAATCTCATAATAAAAGCTACTCGCAAACAGAAGCGAGCCGCACGCTAGTTCATTTCGGGGGAGAGGAAAATAGCGCCTTGAAACGCGCCAGACACATATTTGTATCGTTGCAAAACCAGCACAGCGCGAGTTCAGCTGTCCAGTTGCATATAGAGATCGTCGCGCAAAACCTCGATCCCGGAGCGGGCGTGGCGGACAATTTCGAGCCGGCGGAACTGCCCGCCCAGCCGGCTTTCGGCGGCCCGGCGGGGCGCCGTTACCCGGTCGCGCCGGTCGGGGCCGAAATAGCCCGGGGTTTCGTAATAGACCAGATTGTGCCCGATCTGCCGCTCGATGCGCGGCAGCACCTGGGCCGGGGCAAAGGGCATGGCGATGATGTCGTCGAAGCCCAGATTGATGCAGGCGGCAATGGTTTCGACCGAAGGGTTATCGGCAAAATAGATCAGCGGCGAAAACCTGATCCGGCGGCTGGGCGAAAACCGCACGGCCTCGGCGACACCGCGCAGCGTTTCGACATCGGGCACGGCCGCGAACAGGAAAAAGCATACCGGGGTCAGGTCCATGCGCCGCTCGGCCTCGGCCAGCCCGGAAAAGGGCAGCACGGCGGCAAAATGCAGCTGCCGCGCCAGAGCCGTCAGCGCGGTGCCGGGGCCATCGGGAGGCCCAATGATATAGGCGGTCGCGTGCATCGCCGTTCTCACGTTGCCAATGCCAAGAATAGGCGCGTGATCCTAAGAGGGCGCTAATGGCGGGGTTACGGGAGAGTACTGGGGGATACCCCCTCGTAGCCTCCCCCTGATAGGGGGAGGGACCGCCTTGTGAATAAAACGCGATCCGGTCCCAAGAGTGGAGGGATCCCTCCCCCTATCAGGGGGAGGCTAGGTGGGGGTACTCCGATGCCGGAGCCACCCTACCCCCGCCGCAACTCCCCTCGAAACAGCGCCCCATGCTCCCCCATCAACCGCGCGATCCGGTCCCCCACCGTCCGCACCGCCGGGGTGTGGCGCTCCTCGTGATGGCTCACCAGCCATTGATCGGTTTCCAGCTCGGCGATCAATGGCGCGACACGGACGAGGCGCGGGTCGCTGTCGCCCACGAAACAGGGAAAGACCGATAGGCCCGCCCCGGCCGCCACCAGTTCGCGCACGCTCATCGAGTCGTTGCCGCGCACGGCGATCCTGTCGCCATGGCGCGCCTGCATCCAGCGGGCCGACTGGGTCTGGGCGCCATCGCCGGCAATGCCGACGAAATAGCCGGCCGCTATGCCATTGACCAGGTTAAGGCCCGAATAGAGGCCATAGGCCACCTTGCCGATCAGCCGCCCGGCCAGCCATTGCTCGGAGGGCCGCTGGTTGCGGATGCCCAGATCGGCATTGCGGCGACCGATATCGATCTTTTCATTGGCGGTGACCAGTTCGAGCCCGAAGCGATCATCCACGCTCCACAGCGCCTCGATGTGCCGGGCGAGAAAGGCCGAGGTCCAGGCTCCGGCCGAGACGCGCACCACGCGGTCCCCGATGGCCCCTTCCTTCCAGCGCTTGAGCGCCAGCATGGCGGTCTCGACATCTTCGGCGCGGGCCAGCAGCGCCTCGCCGGCCGGGGTCAGCCGGTAGCCGGTCTGGCTGCGATGAAACAGCGGCTCGCCCAATTGGCGTTCGAGTGCGGTGATGCGCCGCCCCAGCGTTGCCGCGCTCAGCCCGGTCGTTCCGGTCGCCGCGCTCAGACCACCCAGCCGCGCGACATCCAGAAACAGCCTCAGATCGTCCCAGCCGAAATCCATTTTTCATTTCTGCAAAGCGCGTTGCGTTCTTGAGCATAGCGGCAGGGCGGGATTTTGCGCAAGTATGGCGGTGACGGTGCCAAGGAAAAGCGCCGAACGCAAAATCAAAACAGCCAGATTTGCAAAGCCAGTGTCTCGTCACCGGCTGCCGTCTGATTTTGCCCCCAAGGAGATAGCATGATGTTGCACAATTTTGCCCGACACATCCGGGCCCGGTGGCTCAACCACGTGGCTATGCGCCACTTGCGGACGATGGATGACCGCCAATTGGCCGATATGGGCGCCAGCCGCGAGTCCCTCGCCGATTTCATCCGCGACAATGCCAAAGCCTGACCCGAGGACCCGATCATGACCTTTTTCAAACTCCGCCCCATCGGCCGCTCCGGCATCGAGGCCAGCGCCGTGGGTATGGGCTGCTGGGCCATTGGCGGTCCCTTCCTGTTCGATGGCAAGCCCGATGGCTGGGGCGATATCGACGACGGCCAATCGATCCGGGCCATCCACCTGGCGCTCGAGCTGGGCGCCACCCTGTTCGACACCGCTGATGCCTATGGCACGGGCCATAGCGAAAATGTGCTCGGCAAGGCGCTGGCAGGGCGCCGGGCTGACGCGGTGATCGCCACCAAATTCGGCTATACCTATGACAGCGCCGCCAAGGCCCTGCTCTCCACCGATGTCAGCCCGGCCTATGTGCAATGGGCCTATGCCCAATCGCTCGAGCGATTGGGCACCGACTATATCGATCTCTTCCAGATCCATGTCGGGGACCTCCCGGACGAAGCCGCCGACGCGGCCGGCGCGGCGCTGGAGAAACTGGCCGAGAGCGGCGCCATCCGCGCCTGGGGCTGGAGCACCGATGATGCCGCCAAGGCCGCGCGCATGGTCAAATTCCCGCATTTCGCCGCCGTGCAGCAGGAATTGAGCGTCTTCCGCGATGGGCCGGACATGCTCGATCTCTGTGCCGCGCAAAACCTCGCCAGCCTCAACCGCTCGCCGCTGGCCATGGGCATGCTGACCGGCAAATTCACCGCCGGCTCGACCCTGCCCGGCTCGGACGTGCGCGCCGCGGGCCATTCCTGGGTCCGCTTCTTCAAGGATGGAAAGCCCCTGCCCGAGGCCCTGGCGCGGATCGAGGCCATTCGCGAGCTGCTGACCAGCGGCGGCCGCAGCCCGGCCCAGGGCGCCCTGGGCTGGATATTGGCACGCTCGCCGCACACACTGCCCATTCCCGGCTTCAAATCCGAGGCCCAGGTGCGCGACAATCTCGGCGCCCTCGAAAAGGGGCCGCTGCCTGCCGCAACCATGGCCGAAATCGCTGCTATCCTTGCCGGTCTCGAACCGGCTCTGGTCTGAACCCTTGGGAGGAACAGCAATGCAACAGAATAGTCTTGGTCCCTTCGGACCGGTCAGCCGCCTCACCCTGGGCGGTGGTGGCATCGGCATGGTCTGGGGCGCGGCTTCCGAAGACGATGCCATTGGCACGCTTCATCGCGCCGTCGAGGCCGGTATCGATCTCATCGACACCGCGCCCGGCTACAAGACCTGCGAAGCCATGATCGCCAGGGCTTTTGAGGGCCGCCTGCCGGCCGGGGTGCGCATCACCACCAAATATGGCCTGGGCAATCCGCCCGCCGCCGAAGTCTATCCGCGCCTGCGGGCCTCGCTCGAAGCCAGCCTTGCCGCCATGCGGCTCGACCGCGCCGACATGATGGTGCTGCATACCGAAATCCGCCCCGACGATTTCGTCTATCCCAATGAGGACCGGCCGCGCGACGAGCGCTCCACCAGCCTTGGTCTTTATCGGCAGAGCGTCGTTCCCGCCTTCGAGCGGCTGGTAGCGGATGGACTGATCGCCTCCTGGGGCCTGACCGGCTTCAACCATACCGGCGCCACGATCGACGCCATCTCAACCGGCCCCCGCCCGGCAGCGCTGCAGGCCATTGCCAATCTCATGGACAGTGCCGGGGAAATGAACGGCACGGGCATTCCCGGCCGCCCACGCGACGTCATCGCGGCGGCCAAGGCCAATGGCGTCGGCGTCATGGGGGTGCGGGCCGTGCAGGCCGGCGCCCTGACCTCGGGCTTTGACCGCCCCATCACCGATGACCAGCGCGCCACCGGCAGGGATTTCGACCGCGCGGCGCCCTATCGCGCCCTTTGCCGGCAATGGGGCGAGGACCCCGCCATCATCGCCCATCGCTATGCACTGGGCATGGACGGGGTCGATACATTGGTGCTGGGTGTCAAGACTGTCGCCGAGCTGGAACAGGCGCTGGCGGCGGAGCGGGCAGGACCGCTCGAGGCCGAACAGGTGGCCGCTATCGACGCGCTCGGGCTGCGCAGCTGAAACGAAACGGGCCGCTCAGCAGGCGGCCCGTTCATGATCGGTTATTTTTTGGTTTTCGTTCAGATTTGCTCGATGCAGACCGAGGTGGTGCCGCGATTGCGGAAACCCAGCTCGCCGGCAGCAGCCTTGGAAAGATCGATGATACGCCCACCGATAAAGGGGCCACGATCATTGATGACAACCTGGATTTGCCGGCCGGTGCGCTGGTCGGTAACGCGCAGCTTGGTGCCGAAAGGGAGGGAGCGATGGGCCGCCGTCATGGCGTTTTCGTTGAAGATTTCACCCGATGCGGCCTTCTTGCCATTGAAGCCGGGGCCATACCAGGAAGCGCCGCCGCATTGGGCATAGGCTGCAGTGGAAACGGAGAGCAATGCTGCAGCAATTGCGGCGACGGAAACGACTTTTCTAATCAAGCTGAGAAACTCACGTAGTTACGGTGAGCAATCGATTAACGGCGCGCCCCGGCCACAATGTGGGCATCAAGGACACAACTGGCCTCAACTGAGTGTCTGTTGCCCATATGCCGCAGGATCTGTCGGCACCAGCTTGTCCTCTTGGCAGCAGAACTAAGCCAATTGTGGGAGATGAATCCTCGATTCGCCGATATCGGGAAAATCGAGCGGACAATTTTCGGCGATTTGGGATTCATCTTGCCCAGTGTGACCTGATGGTCACGGTTCCACCCGATATGCTTGAAAATCGTCTTTTCGAGAAGGTTCCCGCAAGAATTCGGGAGATGAAAAGGCGGAGCAGGACGAAATCAGGCAAGAAAAAGGCAGGTTTTGTGCCGTTTTGGGCCGGTTGGGAGGGGGCTTAGTCGGGATACCCCCTCCTAGCCTCCCCCTGATAGGGGGAGGGACTGTCTGGTGGTTGTGACGAGATCCAGTCCTAAGAGTGGAGAGATCCCTCCCCCTATCAGGGGGAGGCTAGGAGGGGGTATCCCAATGCCCCAACCAGCACCGCCCCAAAAAACTTATCCCCGCCCCCAAACCGCATGCGACTATCTCCCCGTTCCGCCAGTCACCGGTCCCGACGCAGGGCCGGGCGGAATGACCGTGGGGGAGGGGCGCCTTTCCAGTGGGGTTGGAAACTCGGCAGCCGGACCTGCAAGAATGGTACCGCCTGAACCGGACCTTGCGCAAAAGCGGATCGTGACGGGCGGCCTTTGGCTCCCCTAGTCTACACTGGCCGAGTCAAAGGCCGCCCGTTACCGTGTAACCGCGACGCCTCAGGGCCGGGCGGCACTTTGGCACGCGCTCGGAAGACCCTGCCAGCCGGCGATTTGACACAGCCGCCATCCATAATTTGACCAATTGATAAAAATTTTGAGCTGCGCTAGCCTCCACTTGGGGAATACAGCAGCAAGGGGAGTTTCACGTGGCACAAGGTGTTCTCAAGCAGGGCATTGCGCCCGGTCGACTGGAACCGCAACAGTATAAGTCGAACTTTGCCGATCTTCATCCCCCGCTCGACCGCCACGAGGCCTATGTCGAGGCCGACAGATGCTATTTCTGTTACGACGCGCCCTGCATGAATGCCTGTCCGACCGCGATCGACATTCCCCTCTTCATCCGCGAAATCGCCACCGGCAATCCGATGGGCGCCGCCGAAACCATTTTCGAGCAGAATATCCTGGGGGGCATGTGCGCCCGGGTCTGCCCCACCGAACAGCTCTGCGAAGAAGCCTGCGTGCGCGAGGAAGCCGAAGGCAAGCCGGTCAAGATCGGCCAGCTGCAGCGCTACGCCACCGATATCGCCATGTTCCACGGCGCCCAATTCTTCGAGCGCGCCGAACCGACCGGCAAGACCATTGCCGTGGTCGGCGCCGGCCCCGCCGGCCTTGCCGCCGCCCATCGCCTCGCCGTTAGAGGTCATGATGTCGTGATGTTTGACGCCCGCCCCAAATCGGGGGGCCTCAACGAATATGGCATCGCTTCCTATAAGAGCACCGATGGCTTTGCCCAGCGCGAGGTCGATTACGTCACCGCCATTGGCGGCATCACCATCGAGAATGACAAGGCACTGGGCCGCGATTTCTCGCTGGAAGATTTGCAGGCTAAATATAGCGCCGTGTTCCTGGGCATGGGCCTGGGCGGCGTTAATGCGCTCAGGGCCGAGAATGAGGACGCGTCTGGCGTCGCCAATGCCGTCGATTTCATCGCCGAACTGCGTCAGGCCACCGATCTGGCCAATCTCGCCGTAGGCCGCCGCGTCGTTGTCATCGGCGGCGGCATGACGGCGGTGGACGCCGCCGTGCAGTCCAAGCTGCTCGGCGCCGAAGAGGTGACCATGGTCTATCGCCGCGGCAAGGAACAGATGAGCGCCTCGGAATTCGAGCAGGACCTGGCGGCTGCCAAGGGCGTCACCATTCGCCACTGGATGGCCCCCAAACGCGTGCTCACCGATGGCGAAAAGGTCACCGGGATCGAATTGGCCTATACCGCCCTGGTCGATGACAAATTGGTCGAAACCGGCGAAGTCGTTTCCATCCCGGCCGATCAGGTATTCAAGGCCATTGGACAAACCCTTGCCAGCGACGGCGGCGGGCTCGAATTGTCAGGCGGCAAGATCGCGGTCGACGACCAGGGCCGCACCTCGCTGCGCGGCGTCTGGGCCGGCGGGGATTGCGCCACGGGCGGCGACGATCTGACTGTCACCGCCGTTGCCGAGGGCCGCGACGCGGCCGAGAGTATTCACGCTTACCTTGCCGGAGGCTCCAATGGCTGATCTGCGCAATAATTTCGTCGGCATCAAATCGCCTAATCCATTCTGGCTGGCTTCGGCTCCGCCCACCGACAAGGCCTATAATGTCGAGCGCGCCTTCAAGGCGGGCTGGGGCGGTGTGGTCTGGAAGACGCTGGGCGAAGAAGGCCCCCCGGTCGTCAACGTCAACGGCCCCCGCTATGGCGCCATTTTCGGCGCCGACCGGCGCCTGCTCGGCCTCAACAATATCGAGCTGATCACTGACCGGCCGCTGCAGGTCAATCTGCAGGAAATGAAGCAGGTCAAGATGAACTGGCCCGACCGCGCTTTGATCGCCTCGATCATGGTGCCCTGCGAGGAAGACGCCTGGAAAGCCATTCTGCCGCTGGTGGAAGAAACCGGCGCCGATGGCATCGAGCTCAATTTCGGCTGCCCGCATGGCATGAGCGAACGCGGCATGGGCGCCGCTGTCGGCCAGGTGCCCGAATATATCGAAATGGTGGTGCGCTGGTGCAAGCAATATACCCGCATGCCGGTGATCACCAAGCTCACGCCGAACATCACCGACATCCGCAAACCCGCCCGCGCCGCCAAGGCCGGCGGCACCGATGCGGTCTCTTTGATCAACACCATCAATTCAATCGTCTCGGTTGATCTGGATGACTTTGCGCCCGTGCCTACCGTGGCCGGCAAGGGCACACATGGCGGCTATTGCGGCCCGGCGGTCAAACCCATTGCGCTCAACATGGTCGCAGAAATTGCCCGCGACCCGGAAACCCATGGCCTACCCATTTCGGGCATTGGCGGCATCACCACCTGGCGCGATGCGGCCGAGTTCATCGCCTTGGGCTCAGGCAATGTGCAGGTCTGCACGGCGGCCATGACCTATGGCTTCAAGATCGTTGAAGAAATGATTTCGGGCCTCTCCAACTGGATGGACGAAAAGGGCCACAAAGACCTCGACGCCATTACCGGCCGCGCCGTGCGCAATGTCACCGATTGGCAATATCTCGATCTCGAATATATCGCCAAAGCCAAGATCGATCAGGACCTCTGCATCAAATGCGGCCGCTGCCACATTGCCTGCGAGGACACCTCGCACCAGGCGATCAGCAAGGAAAAGGACGGCAAGCGCTATTTCGAGGTGATGAACGACGAATGCGTCGGCTGCAATCTCTGCGTCAATGTCTGCCCGGTGGACGATTGCATCACCATGGAAGCCTTGCCCGTCGGGACGGTCGACGAACGCACCGGCCGCATCGTCACCGGCAAATACGCCAACTGGACCAGCCATCCGAACAATCCGATGTCCAAGCCGGCCGTGGAGCCGGCGGAATAGGGAGCGGGCCTCCTCTGTGGGCGCGTGTTTGCTCTGGACGCATCAAAACCACGATGTCATCCCGGCGCAGGCCGGGATCCATGCTGAAGGCCATCAGCACCGCCCAGTGTTGGGAGAGGGCACAGCATGGATTCCGGCCGGAGCCTGTCCTCGGGCGCGAAGCGTCCCGGGGGCCGGAATGACCCGGTGGGTGGATACGAGTCCCAGGCCAATATTGCTCCTTTGATCGGCGCTCTCTATCGGAGAGGGCTCACAAACTTATCCCCTCCCCACCCAACCGATTTAATCTCGCCAACACCGGCAATGATTTGGGTCATCCTGTCGAATTCTGTCAGCACCACTCGTCATAGGAGCAGCATCCAACTGACCTTACGATAGGATCCTGCCATGCCGACCGATCTGACCTCGACGCTTATCCTGCTGGCCCGCCTGCTGCTGGGCGGCGCTTTTCTGATTTTTGGCCTCCGCAATATCGCCAACGTAGGCCCGCTGACCGCCGGCCTGACCGCGCGCGGCCTGCCCTTGCCTCGCATCGCCGCCATTATCGGTGTGGGGCTGCAGATCGTTGGTGGCGCGCTGACGGCGATCGGGCCACTCGGCGCCTGGGGCGGCGCTGGCCTCATCGTTTTCGTGGTGCTAGCCACGGTGTTGTTTCACAATTTCTGGGACTATGAGGGCGCCGACCGCGCCAGCCACGTCACGGCAAATATCATGAATGCCGGCCTGATCGGCGCATTCCTTCTGGTCATCGCGGTCAGTCTCTAGCCAAACTATTCAATTTTGAATGGATGGCGATCAATATTTGCGAAATTACTTCGTTCTTGAATGGTCGTAGGACCGAAGCAATTCAACAGAGGTTTTCGCCATGACCAACAAGATTGCTTCTTCCGGCCAATACGCGATAGCCGGCGCCGTGCTGCTGCAACGGCTCGAAGGCCTTGCCGCGCTGGGTCTGGGCGTTGCGGCCTATGCCTGGCTCGGCCAGTCCTGGTTGATCTTCGCCCTGCTGTTCCTCGTGCCCGATATCACCATGCTGGGCTATCTCCGGTCCGCCCGGTTTGGTGCGCTGACCTATAATCTGGGGCACACCTATATGGCGCCCGCCCTGCTGGCGCTGGCCGGCCTGGCTGCCGGTCCGCTGGCCTATGGCCTCGCCGCCATCTGGGTGGCCCATATCGGTTTCGACCGGACGCTGGGCTACGGCCTCAAGCTCGAAAGCTTCGAGGCCACCCATCTTGGCCCGATCGGCAAGGCGCGTAAGGGCCGCTAGATCAAGGTTTTGCCACGCGATAATCCATATGGGTCGTGAGCCGCGTCGCGCGGGCGCCAATGGGTTCGAGCGTCGCAGTCAGCCCATCCCACAGCCGCTCGCCCTGGCCCAGCACTACCGGCGCGATCTGCAGATGAAGCAGGTCGACCGCCGCCATATTGAGGTAGTTCCGCAGCGTGGTGACGCCGCCGGCAATCACGACATCGCGGGCGCCCGCCGCTTCCCTGGCGCGGGCCAGCGCCACTTCGGGCCCTTCGGTCACGAAGTGAAAGACCGTACCGCCCTCCATCTCGATCGGCGGCCGTGTGTAGTGAGTGAGGACGAAAACCGGGGCATGATAGGGCGGATTTGGGCCCCACCAGCCCTTCCAGTCGAGCTCCCACACATCCGGCCCCGGCGCGGCAAACATGTTCCGGCCCATGATGAAGGCACCATAATTGGTGATGGTCTCGATCTCGGCGCGATTGTTGTCGGCGTCCTCGAACATCCAGCGGTGCATGGGTTCGCCCTCGATATCACCGAACGGCTTTTCCCGGCTCTGGTTGAGGCCGGTGCCGAAGCCGTCGAGCGACAGGCTCATATGGGCGTGTACGTGTTGCGTCATTTCCTCGCTCCAATACTTAATTGACGACTTAAGTATTAGGAAAACCCATTGGCCTTGTCAAGCACCAGCTTAACAATCAGCCCTTGGGCCGCGGCGTCAGGCCATAGAGGAACAATTGCTCGAGATAGCGCGCCGCATCCTCGAAGCGCCCTTCGCCACCGCGCGCCGGGCCCAGCACAGCCCGCACCTGCACGTCGAAATCGGCATAGTGCTGGGTCGTCGCCCAGATCGAAAAGATCAGGTGATAGGGGTCGGTCCGCGCAATGCGGCCCTGGTCCATCCAGGCGGTCAGCACCGCCGCCTTTTCGTCGACGAGATTTTTGAGGTCGATCTCGATCATCTCGATAATGCGTGGCGCCCCCTGCAGCATTTCATTGGCAAAGAGCCGGCTTTCGCGCGGAAAATCGCGGGCCATTTCGAGCTTGCGTCTTATGTAGGAGCGGATTTCGGGGAAGGGATCGCCGTTCTCATCCATGTCACGCAGCGGCGCCAGCCAGGTCACCAGCAATTCGGAAATCAGCCGGCGGTGAATCTCTTCCTTGCGCGGGAAGTAATAGAGCAGGTTCGGCTTGCTCATGCCCGCCACTTCGGCGATCTGGTCGATCGTGGCGCCGCGGAAGCCATGCAGGGAAAACACGTCCAGCGCGGCTTCGAGAATAATGTCCTGCTTCTCCCGCTGAATCCGGGTCAGCGGCCGCGCCTTTTCCTTGGCGTGAGCGACGGCCTTTGCCGCCGCCTTGTGCTGGCGTTTGGCGGGGGCGGAAGACGGAGAGCTTTTCAACTTGATCGGCGGCATTTTCGCCTTGCGGGAAGTTTTGGGAGTGCTAACATTTTTCCAACTGGTCAAAATTCTTGGTAACACGTTCCCGCGTCAAGAGCCAATAAACATGACCAGCTGCGTCATATAAATATGGGAGCGAGGGGTAATCGTGTCCACTTCAACAACAGTCGCGCCGAACGATCTGAGCGCTTTCTGGATGCCGTTCACGGCCAACCGGCAATTCAAGAAATCGCCGCGCATGTTTGTTGCGGCCAAGGACATGCATTACACCACTGCCGATGGTCGCCAGGTGCTCGATGGCACGGCGGGGCTCTGGTGCGTCAATGCCGGCCATGCCCGCCCGCTGATCGTCGAGGCCATCGCCAAGCAGGCCGCCGAGCTCGATTATGCGCCCGCCTTTCAGATGGGCCATCCCAAGGCGTTCGAATTGGCCAATCGGCTGGTCGATATTGCACCCAAGGGGCTCGATCATGTGCTGTTCACCAATTCGGGTTCTGAGTCGGTCGAAACCGCGCTCAAGGTGGCGTTGGCCTATCACCGTGTCAAAGGCGATGGCAGCCGTTTCCGGCTGATCGGCCGCGAGCGCGGCTATCATGGCGTCAATTTTGGCGGCATTTCGGTGGGCGGCATCGTCACCAACCGCAAGATGTTCGGCACGCTGCTGACCGGCGTCGATCATCTGCCGCATACCCATAACCTTGCCAAGAACGCCTTTACCAGGGGCGAACCCGAGCATGGCCTCGACCTGGCCGATGAGCTCGAACGCATCGTCACCCTGCACGATGCTTCCACCATTGCGGCCGTCATTGTCGAGCCGGTCGCCGGCTCGACCGGCGTGCTGATCCCGCCCAAGGGCTATTTGCAGCGCCTGCGCGACATCACCAAAAAGCATGGCATTCTGCTGATCTTTGACGAGGTCATTACCGGCTTCGGGCGGCTGGGCACCCCCTTCGCCGCCGATTATTTCGGCGTCACGCCCGATATCATGGTCACCGCCAAGGGCCTGACCAATGGCATTATCCCGATGGGCGCCGTGCTGGTGTCGCCGGAAATCCACGATGCCTTCATGGGCGGGCCGGAACACGTCATCGAGTTCTTCCATGGCTATACCTATTCGGGCAATCCGGTGGCTTCGGCTGCCGCGCTCGCCACGCTCGAAACCTATAAGCAGGAAGACCTGCTGACCCGCGGCGCTGAGCTCGCACCCTATTTCGCCGATGCCCTGCACTCGCTCAAGGGCGAGCCGCATGTCATCGATATCCGCAATATCGGGCTGGTCGGCGCCATCGAGCTTGACCCGATTGCCGGCTCGCCCACCAAGCGCGCTTTCTCGGCCTTCCTCGCCGCCTATGAAAGCGGCTTCCTGATCCGCACCACCGGCGACATCATCGCGCTCTCGCCTCCGCTGATCATCTCCAAGGGCCAGATCGACGAATTGATCGACGGTATTCGCACCGTGCTGCGGGGGATTGCATGATGAACATTATCGAGAACGCCGTCGCCGGAAAACGCTATGTCTCAACCGGCCGCCGCGTGCCGGTGTTCAATCCGGCTACCGGGGAAGTCTCGGCCGAATTGCCGCTCTCGACGCTGAGCGAATTGAACGATGCTGTCGCTTCGGCCAAAAAGGCGCAGGTGGCCTGGGGCAATACGCCGCCGATGAAGCGTGCCCGCGTCATGTTCAAGTTCAAGGCGCTGCTCGATCAATATGCCGATGACCTGGCCCGCGAAATCTCCCGCGAGCATGGCAAGGTGCATGACGACGCGCTGGGCGAAGTCGCCCGCGGCATTGATTGCGTGGATTTTGCCTGCGGTATTCCGCAACTCTTGAAGGGCGAGTTCAGCCGCAATGTCGGCCCCAGCATCGATTCCTATTCCGACCGCCAGCCGCTTGGCGTCGTCGCCGGCATTACCCCGTTCAACTTCCCGGCCATGGTGCCGATGTGGATGTACCCGGCCGCCATCGCCTGCGGCAATGCCTTCATTTTGAAGCCATCGGAACGCGATCCATCTGCCTCCATGTTAGCCTGGAACCTCTTTATGGAAGCCGGGCTCCCCGAAGGCATTCTCAATGTCGTCCATGGCGACAAGGAAATGGTCGACGGGATACTGGACCACCCCGATATCAAGGCCGTCTCTTTCGTCGGCTCGACCCCAATCGCCGAATATGTCTACCAGCGCGGCACCAAGGCCGGTAAGCGTGTGCAGGCCCTTGGCGGCGCCAAAAACCACATGGTCATCCTGCCCGATGCCGATCTCGATCAGGCCGCCGATGCCTTGATGGGCGCGGGCTATGGTTCGGCCGGCGAGCGCTGCATGGCCATTTCGGTGGCTGTCCCGGTGGGCAAGGACACCGCCGATGCGCTGGTCGCCAAGCTCAAGCCGCGCGTTGAATCGCTCAAGATTGGCCCCGCCACCGACAAGGACGCCGAAATGGGTCCGGTCGTCACCAAGATGCACCGCGACAAGATTGTTGGGTACATCGATTCCGGCGTCGAGCAGGGCGCTGATCTGGTTGTGGATGGCCGCGGCTTCACCTTGCAGGGCTATGAAGGCGGCTATTATGTCGGCGGCACGCTGTTCGACAATGTCACCCCGGACATGACCATCTACAAGGAAGAAATCTTCGGCCCGGTCCTCTCGGTGGTGCGTGCGAACGACTACAATGCGGCGGTCAAGCTGATCAACGAGCACGAATATGGCAATGGCACCGCCATCTTCACCCGCGACGGCGACGCCGCCCGCGAATTCGCCGACAAGATCGAAGTGGGTATGGTGGGCATCAACGTCCCCATCCCGGTGCCGGTCGCCTACCATTCCTTCGGTGGCTGGAAGCGCTCGCTGTTCGGCGACCACTCCATCTACGGCCCCGAAGGCGTCCACTTCTATACCCGCCTCAAGACCGTCACCACCCGCTGGCCCGCCGGCATCAAGGGCGGCGCCGAATTCTCGTTCCCGAGCGTCAAATAATGCGTATCTCGCTCGAGGTTCATCCGCCCGGCGATCAACCGGATACGAGCGGCCTGCGGGACGGTGTGTTTGTTGAGATTTATCTCGATGCCGTAGGACGAGATGAACTCGTGCGTGAGCTACAGGCTATGAATTGGGACGACGGTCCCCGTAGTAACGAGCACTTCCATCTTTACTCCAACAAGTGGGGTGGAAGTGGTCTGACTGAAGAGCGTCGAGACCCTAACAGTTTTGTCTGTCGCGGCCTCAAAGTCTATCTCCGTCCGGAGGGCGAACCCCTTTGGCCGGCCCAATCCGATAAGGAATAGCCCCATGTCTGCCCCCGGAGAAAACCTCAAGATCAATGGCGACCGTCTGTGGGACAGCCTCATGGATATGGCCAAGATCGGGCCGGGCATTGCCGGTGGCAATAATCGGCAGACGCTGACCGATGCGGATGGCGAGGGCCGCCATCTGTTCCAGCGCTGGTGCGAAGCGGCAGGGCTCAGCATGAGCGTCGACAAGATGGGCACCATGTTCGCCACTCGCGACGGCACCGACCCCGATGCCCTGCCGGTCTATGTCGGCAGCCATCTCGATACCCAGCCCACTGGCGGCAAATATGATGGCGTGCTGGGCGTTTTGGCCGGGCTCGAAGTCATCCGCTCGATGAACGATCTGGGCATCAAAACCAAGCACCCCATTGTCGTCACCAATTGGGCCAATGAGGAAGGCGCGCGCTTTGCGCCGGCCATGCTGGCCTCGGGCGTGTTCGCCGGAATGCACACCATCGACTACGCCTATGGCCGCAAGGACATGGACGGCAAGACCTATGGCGAGGAGCTCCAGCGCATCGGCTGGCTGGGCACCGAAGACGTCGGCGCGCGCAAAATGCATGCCTATTTCGAATATCACATCGAGCAAGGCCCGATCCTTGAATCCGAGAACAAGCAGATCGGCGTCGTTACCCATTGCCAGGGCCTGTGGTGGCTCGAATTCACCCTGACGGGTAAGGAAGCCCATACCGGCTCGACCCCCATGGCCATGCGCGTCAATGCGGGCCTTGCCATGGCGCGGATCATCGAGGCGGTGCAGGCCATTGCCATGGAAAACCAGCCGGGCGCGGTGGCCGGGGTCGGCCAGGCAAAGTTCTCGCCCAATTCGCGCAATGTGCTGCCCGGAACGGTGGTGTTCACCGTCGATCTGCGCACGCCCGACCAGGGCAAGCTCGACCGCATGCGCGCAGCCATCGAGGCCAAGGCCGCCGAGATTTCGGCTGATCTAGGCGTGGGCTGCTCGGTCGAAGCCGTCGGGCATTTTGATCCCGTCACGTTCGACCCGACCCTGGTCGCCCGGGTCCGCAAGGCCGCCGAAGATCTGGGCTATAGCCACATGAACATCATTTCCGGCGCCGGGCACGATGCCTGCTGGGCCGCCAAAGTGGCGCCATCCACCATGATCATGTGCCCCTGCGTCGGCGGGCTCAGCCACAATGAGGCGGAGGAAATCTCCAAGGAATGGGCAGCGGCCGGTGCCGATGTGCTGTTCCACGCAGTTGTCGAAACGGCGGAGATCGTGGAGTGACGCCTTTCAGCTAAATATATGACCGCGCCCCCATTCTGAGGGGAAGAAGGGGCGCGGGACCCGGCATTTCAGAGGGAACGGAAATGAGCAAAGTCATCAAGAACGGCACGGTCGTTACCGCCGACCTGACCTACAAAGCCGACGTTAGAATCGACGGCGATATCATCGTCGAGATCGGCCCCAATCTATCCGGCGATGAGGTGCTCGACGCCAGTGGCTGCTATATCATGCCCGGCGGCATCGATCCGCATACCCATCTCGAAATGCCCTTCATGGGCACCTATTCGGCCGATGATTTTGAATCCGGCACCCGCGCGGGCCTGGCCGGTGGCACCACAATGGTGGTCGATTTCTGCCTGCCCAATCCCAATCAGAGCCTGCTTGAGGCGCTGCAAATGTGGGACAACAAAACCGGCAAGGCCAATGCCGATTATTCGTTCCACATGGCGATCACCTGGTGGGGCGAGCAGGTGTGGAGCGAAATGGCCGAAGTGGTCGATCGCGGCATTACCAGCTTTAAGCATTTCATGGCCTATAAGGGCAGCCTGATGGTCAATGACGACGAGATGTTCTCGTCATTCCAGCGCTGCGCGGATCTCGGCGCGCTGCCCTTGGTGCATGCCGAAAATGGCGACGTTGTCGCCGCCATGACCGCAAAGCTCCTTGAAGCTGGCAATAACGGCCCCGAGGGCCATGCCTATTCCCGCCCGCCGGAGGTGGAGGGTGAAGCCACCAATCGCGCCATCATGATTGCCGATATGGCCGGCGTGCCGCTTTATGTGGTCCATGTCAGTTGCGAGCAGGCCCATGAAGCCATCCGCCGCGCCCGCCAGAAAGGCATGCGCGTCTATGGCGAGCCGCTGATCCAGCATTTGACACTGGACGAGAGCGAATATTTCAACCCCGATTGGGACCATGCCGCCCGCCGCGTCATGTCGCCCCCCTTCCGCAACAAGACGCATCAGGATTCGCTGTGGGCAGGCCTGCAATCAGGCTCGCTCTCGGCCGTTGCGACCGATCACTGCGCTTTCACCACCGATCAGAAGCGCAATGGCGTGGGCAATTTTTCCAAGATTCCCAATGGCACGGGCGGGCTCGAAGATCGCCTGCCGATGCTGTGGACCAAGGGGGTCAATACCGGCCGGCTGACCATGAATGAGTTCGTCGCCGTCACCTCCACCAATGTCGCCAAGATATTGGGCCTCTACCCCAAAAAGGGCGCCGTGCTGGTTGGCGCCGATGCCGATCTCATCGTCTGGGACCCGGCGCGCAAGAAGACCATCACAGCCAAGGCCCAGCAATCGGTCATCGACTACAATGTCTTTGAAGGTTTTGAAGTCACCGGCCTGCCCCGCTATGTGCTCAGCCGCGGCAAGGTCTCGATCGTCGAAAACGAGATCAGGACCGAGCCGGGCCATGGCAAATTCGTCGGCCGCGAAGCCAAGAACCCGGTCAACCGGGCGCTGAGCCAATGGAAAGATATCGTCGCCCCGCGCAAGGTCGAACGCTCCGGCATTCCGGCGACGGGGGTTTGATGGCTCTCCTCCCCCACCACTTCCTGACCTGTTGAGAAAGGCCCGCCCTTGTCCGTGACGACCGACCCTTCTGCCGCCATCACTGACAAGGCTCCGCCTCAGGCGGTGGTTTCTGCCGCCGGGCTCGGCCTCACCTTCAAGACCAATGACGGGGACGTCGTTGCGCTCAGCGACGTCAATCTCTCCATTTCCAAGGGCGAGTTCGTCTCCTTTATCGGCCCCTCGGGCTGTGGCAAGACCACATTTTTGCGCACCATTGCCGATCTCGAACAGCCGACCTCGGGCACGCTGACCATCAATGGGCAGACGCCGGAAAATGCCCGCAAGGACCGGGCCTATGGCTATGTGTTTCAGGCACCGGCGCTTTATCCCTGGCGCACCATCGAGAAGAACGTGGCACTGCCGCTCGAGATCATGGGCTACAACCAGCCCCAGCAGGCCGAGCGCATCAAGCGCACCATGGACCTGGTGAACCTGTCCGGCTTTGAGAAGAAATACCCCTGGCAGCTCTCGGGTGGCATGCAGCAGCGCGCCTCGATCGCCAGGGCGCTGGCCTTTGACGCCGATCTCTTGCTGATGGACGAGCCGTTTGGCGCACTGGACGAAATCGTGCGCGATCATCTCAATTCCGAACTGCTCAAGCTGTGGGAGCGCACGCAGAAAACCATCTGCTTTGTCACCCATTCGATCCCCGAGGCGGTCTATCTCTCCACCAAGATCGTGGTGATGTCGCCGCGGCCGGGCCGGGTGACGGATGTGATCGAGTCAACACTCCCCAAGGAACGGCCGCTCGATATCCGCGAGACACCAGAGTTCCTCGCCATCGCGGCGCGGGTCCGTGACGGGCTGCGGGCCGGGCATTCCTATGAGGAGACGGTTTGATGGCGGGTTGCCGCGATGCCGTCTTCCCTTCTCCCCTTGAGGGAGAAGGTGCCCGAAGGGCGGATGAGGGGTCTCTTTCTGTGGTTCTGGCATGGGATGGCGCGGAACCCCTCACCCTGACCTTTCTGCTGAACGCAGAAAGGTCGTCCCTCTCCCTCAAGGGGCGAGGGGAAGAAAGATGACCCGCACCTTCCCCATTCTCATTGTCCTGCTCGCCATCGTGGCCGTCTGGTATGCGGCCGCCATCGGCATGAACGCGCCATGGCAGAACGATGTCTATCGCCGTGGCGACATTACCAATGTCCCTGCCACCCAATTCGTGCTCGATACCTGGAACCAGGAAAAGCCGGTGCTTCCCACCGCCCACCAGGTCTTCGGTGAGCTATGGAATTCGACCGCGCTCGTCGCCCCCAACAAGCCGCGTAGTCTGCTGTTCCACGCCTGGGTCACCTTCTCGGCGACCGCGCTCGGCTTTGCCATGGGATCGGTTCTGGGCATCTTGCTGGCCGTGCTGATCGTGCACAATGAGGCGATGAACCGCTCGCTGATGCCCTGGATCGTGGCCAGCCAGACCATTCCGATCCTGGCGCTGGCGCCGCTGATCGTGGTGATCGGCTTCAATATTTTCACCGGCACATTGGGCGTTCCGACCGATCCGGCGCGGCTGATCAGCAAGGCGATCATTTCGGCTTATCTGAGCTTTTTCCCGGTCGCGGTCGGCATGGTCAAAGGGCTGCGCAGCCCCGAAGCGATCCAGCTTGATCTGATGCATACCTATAATGCCTCGCCCGGCCAGACCTTCTGGAAGCTGCGCTGGCCGGCCTCCGTGCCCTTCCTCTTTGCCTCGCTCAAGGTGGGCGTAGCGGCGAGCCTGGTCGGCGCTATCGTGGGCGAATTGCCCACCGGGGCAGTGGCCGGGCTCGGCGCGCGGCTGCTGGCCGGCTCCTATTACAGCCAGACTGTGCAGATCTGGGCAGCCCTGGTCGCCGCCTCCATCCTCGCCGCCGTATTGGTGCTGGCTATCGGCCTCGTCGAAAAGCTCGTCAACAAGAGCATGGGGGCGCGACCGGCATGAGCCAGCTGCAATTCTATCTGGCGCTTGTGGTGGGTGGTCTCTGTGCCGCAGCTTTTGCCCTGAGCTTTACGACGCCCTTTGAAGCCGGGCTGTTGCTCAAGGCGTTCCTGGCTCTGGGGACGCTGTCGCTGATCCGCTTCTTTATCCCCCTCGGGCTATGGGCCGATGGCGCCTTTGCCGTGCTGGGCGCGGTTGCCCTGCTCACCAGCATTGGCGTCTTTACCCCGGCGCCGCCGTTTTTCTGGATGGCGCTGATTGCGGCGTGGCTGTTTGCCTGGCTGTTTGTCGAACGCCTCTCCAAGGCCATTGCGCCGGGCTATGCCGACAATGCCGGGCTGGGCCTGCTCATTCCGGTGGTGTTCGGGCTCACCATCCTGGTTGCCTGGGAAGTCATCACCCGCGCCGGCAATGTGCCCCAGGTCATCCTGCCGCCGCCCTCGATGATCTGGGCGCGCATCACCAATTCGGTGCCGACCCTGTTGGCCGATTTCCAGCAGACCTTCAAGGCCGTGCTGATCGGCTATGCCTTGGGCTGCGGGCTGGGCTTTGTCGTCGCCATTCTGATCGACCGCTCGCCTTTTCTCAAATCAGGCCTCTTGCCGCTGGGCAATTTTGTCTCGGCGC
This sequence comes from Devosia yakushimensis, assembly GCF_030159855.1. Classification (NCBI taxonomy): domain Bacteria; kingdom Pseudomonadati; phylum Pseudomonadota; class Alphaproteobacteria; order Hyphomicrobiales; family Devosiaceae; genus Devosia; species Devosia yakushimensis. The sequence goes on from NZ_BSNG01000001.1 coordinate 3,451,171, forward strand.
TACCCATTGTGGGCGTTGCGCCCATCATGGTCATGTGGTTCGGCTTTGATTGGCAATCCAAGGCTGCGGTCGTTGTTATCATGACCTTTTTCCCCATGCTGGTGAATAGTGTGGCGGGGCTCAACGCATCCTCGACAATCGAGCGCGATCTGATGCGCACCTATGCTGCCGGCTATTGGCAAACCCTTATGAAGCTGCGCCTTCCCGCTGCGGGGCCCTTCATATTCAACGCCCTCAAGATCAACTCGACTCTGGCCTTGATCGGCGCAATCGTAGCGGAATTCTTCGGGACGCCCATTGTGGGAATGGGTTTCCGGATCTCAACCGAAGTCGGCAGAATGAATGTCGATATGGTGTGGGCCGAGATCGCGGTGGCGGCTGTCGCGGGATCGGTCTTCTACGGGGTGATTAGCCTGATGGAACGGGGCGTCACCTTCTGGCATCCGTCTGTGCGCGGTGCATAGGCGGGGCAAAACTCAGGGGAAAGTCGAAGATGAAGAAACTTCTTATCGGCACAATGGCGGGCGCAATGGCGCTGGCCGCAGCAGCAGGCGGGGCTCAGGCGCAGGATAGCGTGACGCTCCAGCTTAAATGGGTTACCCAGGGGCAGTTTGCCGGCTATTACGTGGCCCAGGCCAAGGGCTTCTATGACGAAGAGGGCCTCACCGTCGAAATCAAGCCGGGCGGCCCCGATATCGCCCCCGAACAGGTGATTGCCGGCGGCGGCGCCGATGTCATCACCACCTGGATGGCTGCGGGCCTGGCTGCCCGCGAACGCGGCGTGGCTTTGGTCAATATCGCCCAGCCGTTCAAGAATTCGGGCCTGTTGCTGACCTGCCGCAAGGACGAAGGGGTGGAGACCACTGCCGACTTCCCCGGCAAGACGTTAGGCGTGTGGTTCTTCGGCAATGAATATCCCTTCTATGCCTGGATGGCCAAGCTGGGCCTTTCCACCGAAGGGGGCGCCGATGGCGTCGAAGTGCTGAAGCAAGCCTTCAACGTTGATCCGCTGATCCAGAAACAGGCCGCCTGTATCTCGACTATGACCTATAATGAATATGGCCAGGTGCTGAAGGCGGGCCTCACGCCCGAAGAGCTGACCGTCTTCAACTATCGCGATGAAGGCGTGGGCATGCTTGAGGACGGGCTCTATGTGCTCGAAGACAAGCTGGCCGATCCGGCCTTTGTCGCCAAGATGACCAAGTTCGTGCGGGCCTCGATGAAAGGCTGGGAATATGCCCGCGCCAATCCCGAAGAAGCCGCCCAGATCGTGGTCGACAATGACTCGACCGGCGCCATGACGCTGGAAGACCAGATCTATCAGGTCAGCGAAATCAACAAGCTGACCGAAGGCTCGACCGGCGTGCTCGACGAGGCCGATTACCAGCAGACCGTCGATACGCTGCTGTCGGCCGTGTCGCCGGACAATCCGGCCATCACCAAGGCGCCCGAAGGGGCGTTCAGCCATGTGGTGACCGACGGGCTGTAAGGCTTGAGTTGAATGAATGGAGGCGGGGAGCGATCCCCGCCTTTTTTTGTTTAGGGAGGGGGTACCCCCTCCTAGCCTCCCCCTGATAGGGGGAGGGATCTCTCCACTCTTGGGGCGGGATCGAGTCACAAACACCGAACGGTCCCTCCCCCTATCAGGGGGAGGCTAGGTGGGGGTATCCCCTAGTTAAAGACTCTCCGGCATTTGAACTGGCCAAACTCGACCCAGCCGGTGGCGAGCACTTCGCCCTTAAAACTCACCCAGCATTCGTCCAGCGACACGGGCGAACCAGCGCCGGTCAGCAGAACCGCATTGCCATGCCGCACGGCGGTCGCCTGTTGCGCGTCCAGCCGGATTTCCGGCAGATCGGTAAAGCCGGCCGAAACACTTTTCAGCAAAGCGTCGCGTTCGCTGATATCCAGCGCTTCAAGTTGCTCGATGGTCAGTGCATCCGTATCGTTGAACGGCCCGACGGCGCCGCGGTGCAGCATGGAGACATGGCCGCGTGTGCCCAGCGCTTCGGCAATATCGCGCGCCAATGAGCGCACATAGGTGCCCTTGCCGCAGGTGACTTCGAGCACCGATTTTTCCGTGCCATGCGACAGCAGTTCGATAGCGTCGACATCGATCTCGCGTGGTGCCAGTTCCACGCTCTCGCCGGCCCGGGCCAGATCATAGGCGCGTTCGCCATCGATCTTGAGGGCGGAGTAGATCGGTGGGCGTTGCAGGATGGTGCCGGTGAAACGCGGCAGCACTGCAAGCAGCGCGGCTTGGTCGGGCCGAACGTCAGAGGTCGCCACCACGCTGCCCTCGGCATCGTCAGTCGTCGTGGCGCTGCCCCATTGAATGGCGAAGCGATAGACTTTGGTGCCGTCCTGCACCTGGGGCACGGCCTTGGTGGCCTCGCCCAGAGCGATGGGAAGGATGCCGGTGGCCAGGGGGTCGAGCGTGCCGGCATGGCCGGCCTTGGCCGCGCCGAACAGCCAGCGCACCTTGCCCACGGCCTGGGTCGAGGTCATGTCATAAGGTTTGTTGAGAACGACCCAACCGGAAATAGTGCGCTTGATGCGCTTGGGCGCGCTCAATGGTCGGTCTCGTCCTCGTCGCCATCGAGATCGCGCTGCACCCGGTCGGAGCGAAGCAGGGAATCGATGCGGCTGGCTTCCTCGAACGTATCGTCGACGAAGAAACGCAATTCGGGGGCGAATTTCATATTGATCTGCGGCGCCACGCGGCCACGGATGAATTTGCGATGGCGATTGAGCGCCGCAACGATTTCCTCGGCATGCAGCCCTCCCAGGGGCATGACATAGGCATTGGCGATCTTGAGATCGGGCGTCATGCGCACTTCGGGCACGGTGATGACGGCGCCGCGCAGGGCATCGTCCTCGACATCGCCGCGCGCGAAGATCGCCGCCAGGGCATGGCGGACGAGTTCGCCGACGCGCAACATGCGCTGGCTGGGGCCAATTGGCTTGTTATCTTTGCTCATGGCGGGGAATTAGGCCCTCGCCGCGCCCCCGTCAATCCGCCAGTGTGAGACTGACTTCGGCCTGAAGCTGGCGCGAGCGCTCTTCGACCAGTTTGGTCGCCACCGGCCAGCTCGCGGGCTGGGATGGATCGAAGGCCGGACCACGCCAGGCCTGGTAGAAGACAGCGACGCCCTTGGCGCTTTTGCGGAAGCTCATGACCGCCACCTCGCCCTGGCCGGCAAACCCTTCCAGGCCATCGAAAAAAGCACCGCAGGCAAAGCCGAGCGGCGCCAGCTCGTCGCCGCTATCCTGGCCGAATTGGAAGAAGGCCATGGTATCGGGCTGGCAGGTCTGGCCATAGCCAGCCATGACGCTGCGGCGGAACCCCACCAGCGTACCGCTGGTCTGTTCCTGCAGGTGGGCGCCGAAAGCGGTCTGCCAATCGGTCCGGGTCTGGCCCTTGGGACGGATATCGAGCTTAATCTGGCCGTTTTCGACGGAATAGCTGAATTCGACCAGCGGCCGGACGTCGCCCGAGCTGACATCGCCCGGATTGATCCAATCGGGCAGCGGCATGGCCAGGCGCTGGCCGGGCACATCAAGCAGCAGCTTGCTGTCGGCGGCGCTCAAGACCGGTTCGGGAGCCGCCTCCTGCGCCATAGCCGGAAACGCCAGCAGCAAGGCGCCGGTGAGACCGGCGGCCAGCATGAACGGTTTGCCAATAGACAAGAGGGCACTCCTCACCCGAATTCCGCAACACACAATTGCAACGCCCGCCCCCGCTGGCGCCACTTTCCAGCAAGGATTAGGGGGCAAAACCGGTGCCCGGCAAGAGGCAAAGCGGAATGGTGGCGCCGAAGGGCGCCTTGTGCTGTTCCGGTGCAACACTTGTGGCCGAAATCAGGCGCGCTGGCTGCGGCCGGCATCGCGTGGCCCCTCGGGCAGCAGGCGATGGGGCGGCTGGTGGCCATCCATGAAGGTGCGGATATTGACGATGACGGTCTCGCCCATCTCGATACGCGCCTCGAGCGTGGCCGAAGCCATATGGGCAGTCAGCACGACCTTATTGTCCTCGGCCAGGGCCAATAGGCGTGGATCAATGCCATGCCGGTTTTCGAAAACATCGAGCGCCGCCCCGCTCAGATGCCCGTTTTCAATCTGGGTGACCAGCGCCGCCTCGTCGATCAATTCAGGCCGCGAGACATTGACCACGAAACTGCCCGGCTTCATGGCCATCAGCCGTTCGGCGGACAGAATGTGAAAGGTCTCACGGGTATGGGGCGTATGAAGAGAGACGATATCGACGACGCCCAGCATGGCATCGAGATCGTCCCAATAGGTGGCTTCGAGCGGCGTCTCTATGGCCGGCGGGCGGCGATTGCGGGAAAAATAATGGATGTGCAGGCCGAAAGCCTTGGCCCGCTGCGCAACCGCCGTGCCGATGCGCCCCATGCCGACAATGCCCAGCGCCTTGCCGCGCAAGCGATGCCCCAGCATGGAGGTGGGCGACCAGCCGGCCCAGACGCCATCGCGCACCAGCATCTGGGTACCTTCGACCAGCCGGCGCGGCAGAGCCAGCATCAGCACCATGGCCATATCGGCAGTGTCTTCGGTGAGCACGCTTGGCGTATTGGTGACGGTGAGCCCGGCCGCCCAGGCGGCCTCGACATCGATATTGTCGACGCCATTGCCGAACTGCGCAATGAGGCGCACCGATTTGGGCAGCCGGGCAACCAGATCGGCATCGATGCGATCGGTAATGGAGCTTACCAGCACATCCTTGCCGGCCAGTCCTTCGATAATATCATCGGCGGTGAGGGTAACATCGCCTTCGTTGATATCGGTTTCGAACAACGTCGCCATCCGCGCCTCGATGGATTCGGGCAGGCGCCGGGTGACGAGAATCTTGGGTTTGGAGCTGGTCATCAAGTTCCGGAAGCGAGGCTGGGCAGGCTTGTGGACAACCCCGCCTTCAGCGACCATTAAGGATCATGGCGTAGTGATAGGGCAAATCCAGACCTTCTGCAAAGTCATGTTTGACGAGACCTCCGGCGCGCTGCGCGTCCGCCATATTCAGCTACCCAAAAGCCTCGTCCTCCGCATTCTGATGGTTTGCCTGGCGCTGCTGACGATGGTCTGCGCCACGCCGGCCTGGGCGCAAGCGGACAATCCCAGCGGGCTGCCCCTGCCGCGTTTTGCCAGCACGCGCTCCACCCCGATCAATGTGCGGGTGGGGCCGGGCACTAAATATGACGTGGCCTGGACCTATCTCAAGGCCGGTGTGCCGGTCGAAATCATCCAGGAATTCGATACGTGGCGGAAAATCCGCGATGTGGATGGCGACGAGGGCTGGGTGCACCAGAACCTGCTCTCGGGAACCAGGGCCGGCTATGTCACCCCGGTCATGGCCAATGGCGAAATCGACCTGTTGGGCAGCAAATCGGACGATGCCGGTGTGCGGGCCCGGCTGGGGCCGGGGCTCCGCGTACAGATCAAGGAATGCGACGGAGACTGGTGCGAAGTCAGCGCCTCCCAGGGCGACGAGCACCGCGCCTATTCAGGCTACCTGCGCCAGGAAGAGATCTGGGGCGTCTACCCCGATGAGGAATTCGATTAGGAGTTCATGCCCATAGCGATACTCTCGCGCGATAGCTCCTCTCCCACAATCGCTTCCTCGGGCTTGACCCGAGGATCTTTCGGGAGTGACCCTCGGTCGAGCCCGAGGAAGCGGCAGTGGGTGGGCGAGATCAATGCCCGCACCGCTCCGCCCAAATCAATCCAATTCCGCCACGGCATTGGCCGTCTGGCGGGCAATGCGGGCCGCTTCGCCCTGTTTGGGGCAGGAGGCGCAATAGGCCTTGGGTTCGATGAGATAATCGAGACAGCAGCCCTTGCGCGTCACGATAACCACCTCACGGCCACCACTCACCCCAATCCGGTCGAGGCGGCCCTGGCCGCTCGATCCCAATGCGGCCAGCCATTGCTGCCCATAGCCTTCCGCCGCTGCGGCGCTGACCTCCTGCCATTGCGGCAGGCGGGCGATGATGGAGAGCATGCGATCGGCCAGGAGGCGCTTTGCCGGTAATGGCTTGAGCCGGACCAGGACATTGATTTCATCGAGCAGGGCGGCGGTGAAGGGCTGCAGGGACGCGGCGGCCAAAGCGATCAATTGCTCGGTTGAGCCAGCCTGGTGCGGGCCGGCCGGCAGGCGATAGCCATCGGCATAGATGCCATCGACACGCTGCGACAACTGGCCGAGATCAGGCATGGCGCCGTGGATATGGGCGGCGATAACAGCAAGATAGGCGGGTTGCCAGAGGAAGTTGGTCCAGAGGCGGACGGCCCAGAATGCCGGGCCCGCCGCGGGATAGGTTTCGGCCAGCCGGGCATGAAGCTGAGCCAGCACGGCCGAATTGTCTTCGCCTGGCCGATACCAGCCCGGCCGGTGACCACCCGGCGCTCCCTTCATGAAGCCGGTGACGCGCGCCGCGGTGGCGATGAGCTGGGCGGTCTGCGCCGAAGCGTCGTCCGGGGCAAAAAGATAATTTCGTGTCTTCACCGGACGAGCCTAGCGCCACGACGCCGGCGGCGGAAGCGTCAAGCCGCCGCCCGCGCCGCTGCAATGGTGGCGCGCACCGCGTTCTCGTCGGTCACGGTGATTTCATATTCGCGCTCGATGGCCGTGCCACCCATGCCGACATGGGGATTGCGGAAGGCCATGGTGCTTTTGAGCGTCTTGAGGGCGGCGAAATGCATCTCATCGACGCCAGTGGCGCGGCGCACCTGGGCGATATTGTCCTGATCGAGGGCACCGCAGGCCATGATGACGATGCGGCCATCGGCAATGGCGGTGGTGTCCTTGAGGATGTCGACGCCTTCAAGAGCGGTGTCACGCTGCCCGCTGGTCAAGACGCGATCGACCCCGGCGCGCACCAGGGCCTCGATAGCGGCGCGGTAATCATGCGTCATGTCGAAGGCGCGGTGGCAGGTGACCTTGAGGGGGCGGGCGGCATCGACCAGCGCCTTGGTGCGCGCTTCATCGATCTCGCCATCGGCAGTGAGGCACCCGATGACGACACCGGCCACGCCCAGCTCGCGCATGGCCTTGACGTCCTCGAGCATGCTGGCGAATTCGAGCTCGGAATAGAGGAAATCGCCGCCGCGCGGACGAATGATGACGTGGAAGGGAATAGTGGCGACGCGCAGGGCTTCGCGCACCACGCCCAGGCTGGGCGTCAGCCCGCCTTCGAGCAGGCTCGCGCAAAGTTCCACCCGGTCGGCACCCGCATTTTGGGCCGCGACCAGCCCATCGGTGCCTTCGACGCAGATTTCAATCTTGAACGGATGGCGCGGCATCACTGGTCTCCTATTGGTACGCATTGGATAGCCTTCCAGACCCCGGCCAGCAAGGTCAATCTACCATTCCAGATTTGCCTATATTTTAGGCATACGTAATAGTTGAGCGGTAAAAATTGACGATCTGTCAACGAATTGGGCGCAGGCTTTTGGCATAATCTAGGCTAGCTGGGAGGCTTATTATGCGATCCCATCGTGCTTCATGGGTTCGTGACGACCGAGCGACGTCTGCCATAGAATTCGCTCTTCTGACGCCGGTCTTTGTGCTGTTGCTCACCGGCATGCTCGCCTACGGGATTTATTTCGGGGCGGCCAATTCTCTGCAACAGCTGACGGCCGACGCGGCGCGCACCGCGATAGCCGGGTTGAACGAGACCGAGCGGAACCGGCTGGTCGAGACCTATCTCGACAATAATGCCGACGGGTACATGCTGATCGATAGCGCGCATCTGACCTTCGATATCCGCGACGACACCAGCGATCCGACGCAATATCTGGTGACCTTGCACTACGACGCTTCGGAACTGCCGATCTGGAATCTCTATGTACCCCTGCCGCTGCCCAATGCGCAGATGGCCTATAGTTCGACCATTCGCAAGGGCGGCATATGACTCTATGGCGGCGATTTATTGCCAGCCAGCGCGGCAATATGGTGGTGATGTTCGCGGCCGGCTTTGCCGTTTCCGCGGTCGTGGCGGCTTTTGCGGTGGATGCCGGCGGGCTCTATTACGAACGCCGGGCGGTGCAGAATGGGGTAGACCTGGCGGCGCTCGAAGCGGCGACCAGTGCCGCCACGGCGCAAAGCGTTGCACACAAATCCCTGCAGAATGCGGGGCTGATGACTGCCGCCTCCCAGGCAGGGCTGACGGTGGTGACCGGCCGGTACAATCCCGACCCGGCCGTCGCCGCCGCCAACCGCTTCGTTGCCAATGCCACGCCGGTCAATGCAGTGCAGGTGTCATTCAGCAAGCCGGGTACGCTTTATTTCGCCAATGGCTGGACCGAACCGCCCACGATCAGCGCCTCGGCCATCGCAACTGTCACCCCGCAGGTGGCGTTTTCCGTGGGGTCGCGGCTGGCCAAGGTCGAAGGCGGGGCCATCAATGGTGTACTCAACGGGCTGCTCGGCACCAATATCGCGCTGACGGCGCTGGATTATAATGGCCTGGTCGGTGCGCAGGTCGATCTCTTTGCCTTTCTCGACAGGCTTGCCATCAAGATGGGCGTCAATGTCGGCACCTATAACGATCTGCTGGCCATGCGGGTGGACCATGGCAAGCTGGCGGCGGCGCTGGCCGATCTCCTGGTCGGAACGCAGCAGACGGCTATGCGCAAGCTGGCCAATGCGGCTGGAAACAATGGCACTTTGCCACTCGGCCAGTTGCTGCGCCTGGGCGGGCTGGGTGATTTCGATATCGGCACCGGCGCGGCCAATGGCCTGTTCACCAAGATTTCCGCGCTGGACCTGCTCTCGGCCAGCGCGGCCCTAAGTGATAGCAAGCATCAGGTCAATATCGGCCTGAACCTGAATGTACCGGGCCTGCTGGGTCTGACCACCACCGTTGCAGTGGGCGAGCCGCCCCAAGGCGGCAGCTGGTACGCTATCGGCCCGCTTCAGACGGTGGTGCGCACCGCCCAGGTCCGTGCAAGAATTGTCGCCAAACTCAAGCTGGACCTGCTGGGGCTTTTGCCCATAGTCGACGTCAATCTTCCGCTCTATCTGGAAGCGGCCCATTCGGAGGCCATTGCCAGTTCGGCCACCTGCCCCACCAGCGCAAACCCGCATGGCAGCGCGACCATCCTGGCGCGGCCAGGCGCGTTGCGTCTTATCCTGGGTGAAGTCAACGAGAATACGTTTGGCGCCTTCAACTCCATACCCAATATCGGGGTGGCCACGTTGATCAGGCTGAATATCATTCTGGCCAATATTACAGTGACTGCTGTCGCCCGCGCCGAAATTGCGCAGGGAACCCCCGTTGCCTTGAACTTTTCGTCTGCCGACATCGCTGCGGGCACCATCAAGACCGCCAAGACCACCACCATCATCACCTCATTGATGGGATCGCTCCTGGGATCGCTCAGGCTCACCGTAATAGGCATCGGACTGGACCTTATCACCGGCTTGCTGTCGGCGCTGCTGACGCCGCTGGGTCCCGTACTCGACCCGGTTATTGCCGGTCTGCTCAAGGCCCTGGGCGTGTCCATCGGCGAGGCCGACGTGAAGGTCTATGGCGTGCGCTGCACCCATCCGGTGCTGGTCGGCTGACACCCCAAAATCACCAAACTTCAAACCCCTTGACAGCTGCGCTTAGTGTGCTACAAAACTAACACACTACATAGGCACAACACATGGATGATTTTCACACCAGCCAGCCGATCTTCGTGCAGATCCGGCAGCGGCTTATCGAGATGATCCTGCGCGGCGCTGCGGCGGAAGGGGATGCCCTGCCATCTGTGCGCCAGATTGCCGGGGACCTTTCGGTCAATCCGCTGACGGTTACCAAGGCATTCGAAGCTCTGGTCGATATCGGCGTGGTGGAAAAGCGAAGGGGACTGGGCATGTTCGTCAAAACCGGGGCGCGAGCCGAATTGCTCGCCCATGAGCGGGAGAAATTCCTCAAGGAGGACTGGCCCCGCATTGCCGCCCAAATTGCCGCGCTCGAATTGGACGTGGCCAGTCTGCTCGCCAAAATTCCCACTCCTCCTCCCGCACAAGGGCTGATCAAAAATGACTGATCTTTCTGTTTCGGTCGAACCCATCGTCTCGGCCCGTGGCCTGCGCAAGAAGTTCGGCGGCAAGGAAATCCTGCATGGGCTGGATTTCGATATTCCACCCGGCCGCATCTATGGCCTGATCGGGCATAATGGCGCCGGCAAGACCACCACGCTCAATGCCATGCTGGGCCTAACCAATTGCGAAGGCACGATCCGAGTCCTGGGGGAAGATCCCTTCGCCAAGCGCGCCAAGCTGATGGAGAATGTCGCCTTCATCTCTGACGTGGCGAGCCTGCCGCGGTTCATGCGGGTGCGGGAACTGTTTGCCCTGCTCTCCAATATCCATCCCAATTTCAGCCAGGCCAAGGCGCAGAGCTTCCTGGCTGGCACCGACATCAAGCCTGAGATGAAGATCAAGACCCTCTCCAAGGGCATGATCGCGCAATTGCACCTGGCCGTGGTGATGGCGATCGACGCCAAGCTGCTGGTGCTGGACGAACCCACGCTGGGGCTCGACATCACCTATCGCAAACGCTTCTACCGGCGGCTGCTGGAAGATTACATGACCGAGGAGCGCACTCTGCTCATCACCACCCACCAGGTGGACGAGATCGAGTTCATGCTGTCCGACATCATGTTCATCCGCGATGGCGAACTGATCCTGCATATGCAGATGGAGACGGTGAACGACAAGTTTACCCAATTGGTCGTCAACGATCCGGCCCAGCAGGCCGCGGCCCGGGCACATGAGCCGGTCTACGAGGAAACCCGGTTCGGCCAGACCGTCATGATCTTCGACGGAGTCGACCGCGCCGTGCTCGAACCCTTCGGCACGCTTTCGACGCCGACGCTGTCGGACCTGTTCGTTGCGCTGATGCAGCGGCCCACCGCCAATCCGGAGCCGGCCCAATGAAGGCTTTCATTGCCCTGGTGCGGCGCGAATTCATCGAACACAAGGGGGCCTTTCTCTATGGCCCCCTGCTGCTGGTCATCCTGCTGTTCGGCGCCACGGTGCTGGCCTTTACGGTGGGGCGTGTCGATGCGCGTTTTTCGGGCGCCATGTTCACCGTCGCCCCGCTGCGCATCTACGAGCTCGGCTTTCTGGGCTTCGGCGTTGCCTGGTCGCTCTATCTCACCGGCACCTTGTTCTTCTATTGCGCCGATGGCTTTGCCGCCGACAAGCGCAACAATTCCATGCTGTTCTGGAAATCCATGCCGGTCAGCGATTTCAAGATGCTGCTGAGCAAGCTGACGGCGGCCGTCACCATCCTGCCGGGCACGGTCTTTGCCGTGGCGCTGCTGAGCGGATTGCTGCTCTATGGCGTGGCCTTTGTCACCACCATGATCAATGGCACGGGCAGTTTTACCGCGCTGGGCAATATCGCGGTGGTCTATGGTCATGTGGGGCTGGCGATCCTCGTCACCATCGTTTGCGGATTATTGTGGTATCTGCCGTTCATGGCGCTGGTCGGCGCCTTGGCCACCGCCATCGGCCGCTGGGCCATTCCGGTATCGCTGCTGCTGCCCTCCATCGTGGCCATGCTGGAATGGGTTACCCTTGGGGGCCTGCATCCCTTCTCCACCCATACCTGGGACTATCTGGGCTATCGCACGACCTTCACCCTGGTCGAGGACGGCTATGTCGACGTCTGGTTCATCGGCAAGGAGCCGTTCAACGCGATCAGCTACACCACCGACCTCATTGCCCGGATGGATTGGCCGCAGGTGGGCATTGGCGTGGTTTTCGCGCTGATCTGCCTCTATGTGGCGAGCGAATATCGCCGGCGCAGCAATGTGAACGGGTAGGGCGGAGACGTTTGGAGGGTAATCCACTGAGTCATTCCGGCGCAGGCCGGAATGACATCGAGTCCACTGGCCTCCCCCACCCACAATCGCTTCCTCGGGCTTGACCCGAGGATCATTCGCCGCGCGTGCCGAGGGGAGAGCGGCCCTCGGGTCAAGCCCGAGGGAGACGCGGTGGGTGAGATGGGTCGAGTACACGTCGTGTCATTCCGGCGCGAGCCGGGATGACGCCGAGGTCGCCCCCTACCCCTCCAGCTCTTCCCGCAACAGTTCGAGTTCCAGCCATTGCTCCTCGGCGGCGGCGCGTTTGGTTTCGGCGGCGGCCAGGGCCTTGGATTTGGCGGCAAAGCCATTGGGGTCGCGGGCATAGAGATTGCCATCGGCCAGGACCGCATTGAGCGTCTTGATCTCGGCTTCGAGCTTTTCGATATCCTTGGGCAGGGTTTCGAGCGCGTGCTTTTCCTTGAAGGAGAGCTTGCGCTTGGCAGTGGCGGCAGTGGTCTGCGTCAGCGCCGTCTTGCCGGCACGGTGGGGCTTGGTGACGGCGGCGCGGGCATTGACCCCTTCGCCGCGCTGGATGACCATGTCGGAATAGCCGCCGGCATATTCAGTCCATTGCCCGCCGCCCTCGGCAATGATGACCGAAGTGGCGACGCGATCGAGAAAATCGCGGTCATGGCTGACGACAATGACAGTGCCCGAATAGTCCGACACCATTTCCTCAAGCAGATCTAGGGTTTCCAGATCGAGATCGTTGGTCGGCTCGTCCAGCACGAGGAAATTTGAGGGGAGCGAGAGGGCACGAGCCAGCGCGACGCGGGCCCGTTCGCCGCCCGAGAGTTTGCCAATGGGGGTATTGGCCTGTTCGGGAGTGAACAGAAAGTCTTTCATATAGCCCACGACATGGCGCGGCTCGCCATTGATGTGGATGGTGTCGCTGCCCCCGCCGGTCAGTGCGTCCTTGAGGCGGGTTTCGGGCACGAGCTTGGCGCGGCCCTGATCGAGCATGGCCAGTTCCAGCGCCGAACCCAGCTTGATCGTGCCGCTATCGGGCTCAAGCAGTCCGGTCAGCATCTTGATCAGCGTGGTCTTGCCGGCACCATTGGGGCCGACAATGCCGATGCGGTCGCCGCGCAGCACGCGGGTCGAAAAATCGTTGACGATGGGCCGGCCGCCATAGGATTTGACGATATTTTCGGCTTCAACAACCAGTGCGCCCGAGGTGCGGCCCTCCGAGACGGTCATGTTGACGCTGCCGGTCACGCGGCGCTGCTCGCGCCTGTCCTGGCGCAGATTGCCCAGGCGTTCCAGACGTCCGACATTGCGCTTGCGGCGGGCGGTGACGCCGTAGCGCAGCCAATGTTCTTCGCGCACGATCTGGCGGTCGAGCTTGTGGCGGTCGCGTTCTTCTTCTTCCAGAACCTGGTCGCGCCAGGCTTCAAAGGCCGAGAAACCCTTGTCGAGCCGGCGGGTGACGCCGCGGTCGAGCCAGACGGTGGCGCGGGTGAGATCGGACAGGAAGCGCCGATCGTGGCTGATCAGCACCATGGCCGAGCGCAAGGAATTGAGTTCGGCCTGCAGCCATTCGATGGCGGGGAGATCGAGATGGTTTGTGGGTTCGTCGAGCAGCAGGATATCGGGCTTGGGCGCCAGAACCCGCGCCAGAGCGGCGCGGCGGCCTTCGCCACCCGACAGATTTTTGGGGCTTTCCTCGCCGGTGAGGCCCAGGGAATTGAGCAGATACTGCGCGCGATAGATGTCGTCGCCCGGCCCGAGGCCCGCTTCGACATAGGCGAGCGTAGTGGCGAAGGCTGACAGATCAGGCTCTTGCGGCAGATAGCGCACGGTGGCGCTGGGCTCGACGAAGCGCACCCCGCCATCATGGGCGACATCGCCGGCGGCAATCTTGAGCAGGGTGGACTTGCCCGAACCATTGCGGCCCACCAGCGCGATGCGCTGGCCGGGCGAGACGATCAGCTCGGCGCTTTCGAGCAGCGTGGTGCCGCCGAAGGTCAGGTGAATGTTCTGGAGCGAAAGAAGTGGTGCGGCGGCCATGATTATCCCGGATTTCCGGCCCGGATAGATCACAGGCGGTGCGCCAGATCAATGCGCGCAAAAAGGCTGGTCAGGGCGTTGAGGACCCTGACCAGCCCGGGGAGACGGTAGCAGCAAGCCCCGTCGTGCCGCTCGCTGCGCTGGGGACCAACCCCTCTGGCCACTGTCAGCGCGCTCGCGATAACTGGAGAAAACCATATCTAATCATGACTGTCAAACTCATATTTATGGAATCTTGCCACAGAGACGAACCAAAAAATAACAGCGGCTGAACGCAAAACGCCGCCCCGGTGGACCGGAGCGGCGTTGAGACAAAACCGGGGGCCGAAAATTATTCGGCGGGAGCCATCATGGCGTCGATGACATTGAGGCCGAGGCGGTCGCGAATCGAGCGCTTTTTGCTGGCGAGATCGGCAATGGTGTATTTCTGCAGGACGGTGAAGAAGGCCCCCAGCGCTTCGCGGAGCGCGCCATTGAGATCGCATTCCCCGATCAGCGGGCAATCGGCGCCGTCTTCGAAACATTCGGCCAGGGCGAAATTTTCTTCGGTGAGGCGGATCGTATCGAACAGGGTGATCTGGTCGGCGGGCTTGCCCAGCTTGATGCCGCCATGGCGGCCGCGCACGGTCTCGATCAGCCCGTTTTCGACCAGCGGCTTGATCAGCTTGAACAGGAACAGTTCGGAAATATTGTAGGACTTGGCGATATCGGCGACGCGGCTGAGCTCGGGCTCATTGACCGCGCAATAGACCAGGGCGCGAATGGCATAGTTGGATTGACGCGTCAGTCTCACGGATGGACCTTTCTGCCGAGTCGGGGACAACGGCCAAAAACGACGTGCACTCAAGCATTTAATAGCATTGAGGCTCTCTTAACACTGCCCCTAACTTATAACCATTCTAAAATAAGTCAACTAAACCTGAACGATCAAATCATATTTCTCGCCCTGCGCACAATGCTGGACAGCGGCTTAAATTCCTCCTATGAATTTAATGGCGGCAGGGAAGGAAAATCGTGAGCAAAACAATCACGCGCGCAATGCTCAGCGAAGCAGCAGCACAAAAGACCGGCATGTCCAAGCATGAGGTGGCGGCCATTGGCGATGCCATGTTCGCGCTGATCGGGCAGGCCCTGATGGAGGGGGAGGGCGTCAAGCTCACCGCTTTCGGCTCGCTGCAGGTTCGGCCCCGGGCCGAGCGGCTGGGCCGCAATCCGCGCACCGGCACCGCCCATCGCATTTCGCCGCGCCATACCGTGATCTTCACGCCCAGCATGCAATTGCGCGATCAGCTCGACCTGGCGGTCACCCGAGCCGCAAGCAAGCCGGCACGGCGGCGGGACTGGGAAGTGGAGGCAGCGGTTCAGCCGCGCTGAGCCGGGCACGGCAATCGCGCTATTTGGACGGCCGTTTCCAGACCGAATCGACATTTAGATTTGAGGTCAGCCGAGAGGCCCCGATCCGCTCCTTCCCTTCGAGAGGAGGGACTGGATTACGGCTGTCTACCCGTCAGAAAAGCTGAATAGGAACTGGACCTAGTGGCCCTGCGCCAGATTGGCGATGTCGGCCAGGCTGAAGCCAGCAGCGGAGACCGCGCAGGTGGTGGCAACCACGATAATTGCGGCGATCAAACCATATTCGACCGGGGTCACGCCCGCTTCGTCGCGCAGAAAACTGGTCATGGCCGAAATCATGGGTAACGCCCCTATGCACGCAACAGATTAGGCCTGGAGTGTGCCCGAATAAGACTGAACTCAATCTGAACGCATGGTAACTTTTTGCACCAGCAAAATCGCTTGCTTTTTAGCAATCCCTGACCAGTAACACTTTGAAATAGCTCATCTTCTTGCGAGATCCACGGGCAAAGCGGAGCAGGCAAGCCAATATTAACCATCTTCATAAAGGTTAATAAAGGGTTTACGTGGCGCCCCGGCGAGGCAGAGGGCAAGTTAACCACGAGCCCGGAAGAATCCGGGAACGCCCACGAGAGAGCCGGCCCCCGCCGCAATGGGCCGCTCTCTCGGTTCCCCTTCCCGCGCTCAAGGTTACTCTGCCATGGCCCTTTACAAGGTTCGAATGCGTTCCGGCGAACTTATCGTGGTCGAGGATGGCCGCGACCTGACCACGCTCAGCAAGACGCTGCGCGAACAGGGGTTTCTCCAGATCGAACGCCGCGATTCCGACTATGCCCCCGCCAAGATGACGCTGGTGTCGCTGATGGAACACGCCGTCAATTCCATCGAACGCAGCTAGCGCGTAAAGGCGCATTTGCGGGACCAAAGTTCGCCGCGAAAAGCGAGAATATCGTCCTCGGCCAGGTCTGGATCGGACGTGCCGCTGAAAACGTCGAATGTCCAATCCGGCTGATCCTGGCAAACGCCTTGGCGCACCTTGCCGGGCGAAGGGGGCGCCGTGATCGAGCAGGCAATCTCCGTCGTGTCGGGCCTGGTGAGAGTGGCCGAGGACTGGCTGGGGTTCATGCGCAGCACGCTGCCCGCCTCATCGACATAGATACAGGTATCGAAAGCGGCAGCGCCCTGGCTGATAAGAGCCAGCAGCAGAGCCAGCCCGGCCCGCGTGAGAGCGGCCCGGCGCGCCTGCCGGTCAGCCGGCCAGCACAAGGCAAGCCGCGATGCCGCCCGACACCGCCAAAAAGCCGAGCAGCAGCAGGGTGCGGCCCGGAACACCGGCTTCATCGGCCGAAGCATGGCGATCATCGCCGGCGGTGCGGCGCTGCTGCTGGAGGAGATAATAGTGGGAATAGCCAAAAAAGCGGGACATGGAGACCCTCCGGTCAAGGTGATACCGGTTTAGGCCCGAAGCGCGTAATGGCGCCATGCGGTTTGTGGGCGGGGCGCATAAAGACGGCATAAGCCTTGCTGCGCTGCAGCACGCTCGACGATCCATACCAGTGGGAAATTCAGCCCCCACCCTCATTCCTTCTCCACAAGGGGAGGGAGGCAGACCGGGGCTCTCCTGAAAGAAACCCCCTCGCCCGGCCCTAGCGCATCATGTGGCCGCCATCGGCGATGATGGTTTGGCCGGTCATGATCCCAGCGTCGTCGGAGGCGAGCCAGAGGGCGAGGTTTGCGATGTCCTCGGGCTGCACCAGGGTCTTGACCGCCTGGCGCTCGAGCGTCTGGTCGATATAGGCCGGGGTGAGACCTGCGGTCGCCCGTTCCGTCATGGTGCGGCCGGGCGCGATGCACATGACGCGGATACCGGAGGGTCCGAGATCGCGCGCGAGGCATTGGGTGAAGCCGCCAATGGCGGCCTTGGCGGTGCCATAGGCCAAAAGCCCAGCAGTCCCCTGCATCCAGGAGGTGGAGCCCAGATTGAGGATCACCCCATGGCCCGCGGCCTGCATGCCCGGCGTTACCGCCTGGGCGGCAAAGGCCAGATGGCGCAGGTTGATGGCCATGCGCTCGTCCCAATAATCGGGCGTGATGCTTGCAAAATCATGGCGCTGGTCGTTGCCGGCATTGTTGACCAGCACGCGAATGGGGCCCAGCGCTTCGGCCACGGCGGCGATGGCTTGCTGGAGCGCCGCGATATCGGCGACATCGGCTGGCGACGACATTGCCTGCCCGCCGGCCTGAACGATTTCGGCGACCACGGCCTCGGCGCCCGCCGCATCGCGATCGATGATGCCGACCGGGGCGCCCTGCCCGGCAAAGGCCAGGGCAATGGCGCGGCCGATGCCCGTTGCAGCGCCGGTGACCAGGACGGGCCGTCCGCGCAGGCCGGCATAGATGCTGGTCGTGCTCATCCGGCAAACATCCCCCCTGGCTGACCCCGAACCCCCGGCTCGAACACGAAGAGGCCGCCCGAAAGCGGGGCTTCGACCAGCATGCGCTCGGCCAGCCGGATGCGGCCTGAAGTAATATAGAGCCGGTCGAGATCAGGCCCACCGAAACAGCAGCTGGAGGGACGGGGAACCGGCACGCCGACCACGCGGTCGAGCCGGCCATCGGGGGCATAGCGGCGCACCGACCAGCCATCCCAGACGGCGACCCAGATATAGCCCTCGGCATCGACGGTGAGCCCGTCGGGCTTGCCCTCAACGGGCGGGATCTGGATCAGCGGCCGACGGTTGGCCACCGAGCCAGTGTCGAGATCGAAATCATAGGCGAAGACGCAGCCCTGGGCGGAATCGGCGAAATACATCTGCCTGTCATCGGGGCTCCAATCCATGCCGTTGGAAACGGTGAAGCCGGTATCGACGCGGCGCCAGCTGGCATCGGGCTCGATGCAATAGAGGCTGCCCGAGGGGGCGGAAGCATCGAGCGCCATGCTGCCGGCCCAGAACCGGCCACGGCGGTCGCATTTGGCGTCGTTGAAGCGATTGGTCCCCATGGCGGCTTCGGGATCGACCACCGGGGTCAGCGCGCCGGTGGCGATATCGAGCAGTTCGAGCCCGTTCTGGGTCATGACGGCATGGCCACCCTGCCGGCGGGCGGCGATGGAGGTCACCATGCGCGGCACTTTGAGGGCGCGGTCCTGTCCGGTCACGGGATCAAAGACATGGACGGCGGGCGCCAGGATATCGAGCCAGAGGAGGCTCCGGTCGGCGCCAGTCCAGACCGGCCCCTCCCCAAGATGGGCCGCCACGGGCAGCACGCATTCGGCATTGGCCGCGATGGTGGTGCGGGGCCGTTCGGGCGCATTGATGCTCATGGCAGTGGCTCCGACATTGCCCGAAATGCGGCGGGCCGCTTCCATCAGGTCGCGGCCGATCGTGTGCAGGCGGTCGATGGAAATACGCTCGCGCGGGCCCGATACGCCGATGGCGGCAATGGGTTCATGGCGATGGTCGAGCACAGGGGCGGCCACCGAGACGACGCCGGGAACATGGTCCTCGATGGAAAGAGCATAGCCGCGAGCGCGCGTGAGACTGAGATCGGCCAGCAATTCGGCCTCGTTGCCGGGCTTCTTGCCCGGATCGTCCGAGGCCATCAATTCGGCGATGAGGCTGCGCTGGCGATGGGGGGCGAGGAAACTCATCAGCGCCTTGCCGCCGGCCGTATTGTGCAGCGGCGCGCGGCGGCCGACCTCGATGCGGAAACCGAAGGCGTCACTGGCCAGGCGCCGGTCGATATAGAGAATGGCGCCGCTTTCGATTTCGCAGAGCGAGACAGTTTCGTGGGTCAGATCGGCCAGCCGATCCAGCTCGGGTGCGGCAGCCCCGCGCAGGTCGAACTCGTCCCAGACCTTGTGCGCCAGCTCGAACAGGCGCGGCCCGAGCCGATAGGTCTGGTCGGCCTCGTTGAGGCGGATGAGGCGAAATTCCATCAGCGCCTCAAGGATGCGATGGAGCGTTCCCTTGGGAAAGCCGGTGAGCTTGAGCAATTGGGTGAAGCGCTGCGGCCGGTCGACCTCGCCCAGCAGGTCGAGCACATAGAGCCCCTTACCCAGGGCGGAGGTGCCCATGGGCATTTCGTGGTCGCCTAGTCGCATCGGTTCGGGCATGGCTGATTCCGCTAGCTGATCGCCACTTCTGTAACCGGATCGAACAGGTGTACGGAAGAGTTTGGCTTGAGCGCGAGGCGCACGGTTTTGCCCGAGACGGGCCTGTCACCATCGAAAAGCCGGGCGATGAGGGTGCCGCTGCTGCTGGCTTCATGCTCATGTTCGCCCGCTACGGCCACCGCCACCTGGCGGCCCGGCATGCGGAAATGCACATAGGCTTCATTGCCCAGGCTCTCGACGAGGCTGGGCACGACCTCCAATGCCGGCTGGCCGGAGGCGGCCAGTTCCAGGGATTCCGGCCGGATGCCGCAGATGATTTCCTTGCCGATATAGCCGGCGGCCGCCGCGGCGACATTGTCGCCCAGGGGAAGCCTGAGGCTGCCGGCGTCGACGCTCCATTGTCCGTTCTCGGCCAGGATGGTGCCGCGGATGAAGTTCATGGCCGGGGAGCCGATAAAGCCGGCCACGAAGATATTGGCGGGGCGGTTGAACAATTCGTCGGGCGAGCCGATCTGCTGCACCACGCCCTTGCGCATGATGACGATGCGGTCGGCCATGGTCATGGCTTCGGTCTGGTCGTGGGTGACGTAGATGGTGGTGGTGCCGATACGCTTTTGCAGCGCGGTGATCTCGGCCCGCATCTGTACGCGCAAGGCGGCGTCGAGATTGGAGAGCGGTTCGTCCATCAAAAAGAGGCGCGGTTCACGCACGATGGCACGACCCAGGGCCACGCGCTGGCGCTGGCCGCCCGACAGGGCGCGCGGGCGGCGGTCGAGGAGATCGGTGATCTCAAGCGCCTGGGCGGCATGCTCGACGCGCTTATCGATCTCCTGCTTGCTGGTGCCGCGCATCTTGAGGCCGAAGCCGATATTCTGGCGCACGGTCAGATGGGGATAGAGCGCATAGTTCTGGAACACCATGGCGATGTCCCGCTTGCCGGGAGCCAGGTCGGTCACGTCCTCGCCGCCAATCAGGATGCGCCCCGTGCTGGCCGCTTCCAGGCCCGCCAGGATCTTGAGGGCGGTGGATTTGCCGCAGCCGGAAGGGCCGACAAAGACGGTGAATTCGCCATCGGCAATGTGGAGCGACATGTCCTTGAGGGCGTGGAAGGCGCCATAGGTCTTGTTGAGGTTCTGTATCTGAATTTCGGCCATGGAGATTACTTTCCCGCGCCAGCGGTGAGACCGCCGACGAGATAGCGTTGCAGGAAGAGATAGGCGATCATGATGGGCAGGGCGGCCAGGAGGGAAGCCGCCATGATGACGTTCCAATCGGTCTGGTATTCGCCCTTGAAGGTGGCGATGCCGACATTGGCGGTCCAATTGCCGGCGGCATTGGCGAGGAAAGTGCGGGCATAGAGATAATCGGCCCAGGACAGCACGAAGCCATAAAGCGCAGTTGCCGCCAGGCCGGGCGCCGAAACGGGCAGGATCACGCGGAAAAGGGCACCCCAGGGTGTGCAGCCGTCGACCTGGGCCGCCTGTTCCAGCTCCTGGGGAATGGAATCGAAATAGCCCTTGAGCATCCAGGTGGCGAAGGGAACGATGGCGGTGGCATGGGCGATGATCAGCGACCAGAGCGAGCCCATGAGCCCCAGATTGCGGAAGATGCTGAAGAGCGGAATGATCAGCATGGTGGCCGGCAGCATCTTGCTCATCAGGATGAAGAGGCCCACCGCCTCGCTGCCCTTCATGGTGTAGCGCGACAGGCTATAGGCGGCCAGCACCGAGACCAGCATGGAAATGCCGGTTGCCGCGAGCGCCACGACGGCCGAGTTCAGCAGCCAGCGGGGCATGTCGGTATTGAAGATCAGATTGGTATAGGTCTGCCATTGCGGGTTGTGCGGCCAGAATTGCGGCGGGAAACTGCGCAGGGCATTGCTGGGGGCCAGGGAGGTAATGACCATCCAATAGACCGGGAACAGCAGGACCGAAATCACCACGACCAGCGTGGTATAGAGCAGGATGGATTGGGGCAGCGTGCGTTTCATGGCGGCCTCCTAATAGATGGCGTGGCTGGTCTTTTTGACCAGGAAGGCGCTGATCACGGCGCAGATGACGAGCGTCACCACGCCGATGGAGGAGGCATAGCCCATGCGGAAGAAATTGAAGGCTTCCTCATAGGTCATGATAGCCAGCGTTTCGGTGGCCCCCACCGGCCCGCCGCCGGTCAATACATAGATGATGGAAAAATCGCGGAACACCCAGAGCACGGTGAGGATGAGCGTGACGCCCAGGACCGGAGCGATGCAGGGTATGGTGACCCAGAAAAAGCGCTGGAAGACATTGGCGCCATCGACCTTGGCGGCCTGGTAATATTCCTCGGGAATGGACTGGAGGCCGGCCAGGATCATGATGGAAATGAAGGGATAGCCCTTCCACACCATGACCATGGTCACCGCCGAAAAGGCGGTGCTGGGGCTGGAGAACCAGCTCACCGGCCCACCGATCAGCCCGATCTTGATCAGGAGCCAGTTGAGCACGCCGAAGGAGGCGTCGAGGATCCAGACCCAGGTGACCACGGCCACTACTTCGGGAATGGCCCAGGGCAAGGCGATCAACATGCGGGCAAAGCTGCGGCCGCGGAATTGCTGATTGACCAGCAGAGCCGTGCCCATGCCCACCACCATGCTGATGGAGGTGACGACCAGCAACAATTGGGCGGTGACGCGCAGCGCGTTCCAGAAATCGGGAGACGAGAACAGCTTCTGGTAATTGACCAGCGTATAGTCGGCCGAGCCGAAGGAGAGCGTGGCGAATTTGACATCGTGGAAGCTGATATCGATGGCCAGCAGCATGGGATAGACGAGGATCGCCAGGATCAGCAGGGCCGCCGGAGCCAGCAGCAGATAGCCGAGCTTATTGGCATGTTTGGGGCTGGCCAGATCGATGCCGAAAAGCCCGGACGACCGGCGCGGGGCTGCAGTTGCGGTGCGGGACTGGCTGAGTTCTGACATCGCCATGCTCCTTCTGAAGAAAAAGGGACCGCCGGAGAACCGGCGATCCAGTCACTCTATTGCAGAGCCGAAACGCAGTCCTGCAGCACGGCGGCGGTTTCCTCCGCCGTGCGGTTTTCGATGATCATGCGCTGGATTTCCTCGCGCACGATGCTGGCCAGTTCATTGTAATGGGTCTCAAGGCCCACCGGCACGCGGTCGACCCCGGCCGCCGCGGCCTTGTCCATGGCTTCGACCACCAGCCCATATTCGGGCGTCGAGGCCAGCACGGCCTCGGTGACCGAACCGGGACGCGGCGCGGGTGCCCCGACGATTTCGGAGAACAGCTCCTGCATTTCGGGAGACGTGGCGATGGCGATGAAATCCCAGACCTTCTGTTTGCGCTCGTCGGGAATTTCGCTGGGAATGCCGATAATGGCGGAGGCCCCGCCCACCGGGGGATCGAAGGGAGAGGCCACGAGCTTGAGATTGGGCTTCATCTCCTCGGAGGCCGAGGTCTCGATCACCCCGGCAAGGCCCGGATTTTCGATGCGCATGGCGACCTTGCCTTCGACAAAGAGCTGGCGGGCATCGCCCCCGGTTGTATCGGCCGGCACCAGGCCCTCGCGGATCAGCGCGGCCCAGTGATCGATGGCGGCGACCATTTCCGGCGTGTCGAAGGCGGGCTTGCCATCGGGCGTGGTCCAGCTGCCGCCGGCATCCAGCACGAAATTGAGCATGTCGTTGATGTAGTTGTTGCCCGCGGCCAGGTGCAGGCCGGTGCCATAGACATCGGTAATACCATCGCCATCATTGTCCTTGGTGAGGGCGCGGGCGGCGGCGACGAATTCATCCCAGCCCTTGGGAATTTCAAGCCCGGCTTCATCCAGGAGCGCCGTGTTCACCCCCATGATATAGGCGAAATACTGCAGGTTGATGCAGCGCGTCGTGCCGTCCCAGGTGCAGAGATTCTGCCCCGCCCAGCCATCGAGATCGAGCCCGGCCTTCTCGATCCAGGGGCCCAGGTCTTCCAGCCAGCCATTGGCGGCGAAGGGCTGATATTCGAACGAGGCCAGATGCACGATATCGGGTGGCGAGCCGCCGGCGAACTGGGTCATCATGGTATCGGCAAAATCCTGCCGGGCGATCTGCGTCGCCTCGATGGTGTCGCCGGGATGAGCCTCTTCGAACTTGTCGATTACCGCTTCCCACCAGGGACCGTAAGTGTCCTCGGTGAGCTGCCAGGTCAGGAATTTGAGCGTCTCGGCCTGGGCCAGGGACGTCGTTGCCAGCAGCAGGCCCAATACGGCCCCTGTCCTTGCCAATTTCCGCATTCTATCCCTCCTCCGGATGCATGCGTTGCGATGGAAGCCGCGCCGGGTAACCGGCGCGGCATTGCGGCTATTGCAGCGCTTCGGCCTCGGCCTGGATGCGGGCCGCCACGTCTTCGGTGGGCAGCTTTTCGATCAGCATGCGCTGGAATTCCTCGGCCGCGACCTTGGTGAATTCGTTGTTCTGCGCTTCAAGACCGGTCGGGATGCGGTCGACACCGGCGGCGGAGGCCGCAGCCGTGGCATCGATCAGCAATTGCATATGCGGCACGGCGGCAAAGGCGGCTTCATTGACCGAATTGGGCCGGGGTGCGGGCGAGGCGCCGAGTTCGGAATAGAGCTCCTGGAATTTCTGGCTGGTGGCGAGCTGGATGAACTCCCAGGCCAGTTCCTTTTTCTCCTGCGGCGTTTCGCTGGCCAGGGTGATCACGTTGGATGAGCCACCCAGCGGCGGCTGGAGCGGGGAGGCAGCGAATTTGAGGTGTTCCTTGATGCCGGGCTCGGCGCGCTGCACGAAGCCGTTGATCCAGGGGCCATTGATGCGCATGGCGACCTTGCCCTCCATGAAGAGCTGGTCGGTATCACCGCCGACCATGCCCATGGGGGTCAGTTCCTCTTCCACCAGCGTACGCCAGCGGTTGATGCCCTCGATGGTTTCAGGCGTGTTGATCGTCACCTTGCCATTGCTATCGGTCCAGCGGCCGCCGGCCGAGAGCACATACATCAGCACGTCATTGGTATAGCTCGAATTGGCCGTGGCCAGGTGCACGCCGGTACCATAGACATCCTTGATGCCGTCGCCGTCGCGATCGATGGTGGTGGCGCGCGCGGCAGCCAGGAATTCGTCCCAATTGGTGGGAACGGCGACGCCGCCTTCTTCGAGCAATTGCTCGTTATAGGCCAGGATGTAGCCGAAATAGAGCAGCATGATGCAATTGGTGTTGCCCTTCCAAACGCAGGCATTCTGGCCGGCCCAGCCGGTCAGATCCATGCCGGACTTTTCGATCCAGGGGCCGAGATCCTCGAGCCAGCCATTCTCGGCAAAGGTCTGGTATTCGAACGAGGTGAGATGAACGATGTCGGGCGGAGCACCCGCAGCGAACTGGGTGATCATGGCGTCGGTATAGCCGTCGCGCGGGACCAGGGTGAATTCGATCTTGACGTCGGGATGGCTGGCCTCGAATTCCTCGATGACCGCATTCCACCAGTCGCCATAGCCCTTTTCGCCGACTTGCCAGGAGACGAAATTGAGGGTTGTTTGCGCCATGGCGGCACTTGGCAATGCCATGGCGCCGGCCAGCAGCAGGCCGGTCAGGGTGTTTGTCAGCTTCATATGTATCCTCCCAGATGACATGATTATTTGACCATTTCGGCCAGCGCCTGAGCCGAGGGCTCGGCGCCGATGCCAGGCTTGTCGGGCACGATGTAGCGCCCCGCTTTCACTTCCAATGCGCTCTCGATGTAGGGCGCGTTGCGCGCCATGACCGAGTGCTGGAATTCGTGCCCGCGCACATTTTGCAGCGTGGCGCTGACCTGCAGGCTCGCGGCAAGGAAAATGCCGGTGCCGATCGTGGCGTGCGGAATGACCGCCCGATGATGGGAGCCGGCCAGCAGCCCCATGCGGTGGAAAGCGGTGATGCCGGTATGGCCCATTTCGGGCTGGATGATCGCCAGGGGCCCGGCTTCGAGGCGGCGGCGAACGTCATAGACTGTGCGCCATTCCTCGCCGGCCGCGATGGGCACCGGCGAGTGCTCGGCGGCGCGGGCAATGCCCTCGATATCCTCGGGCTTGCAGACCGCTTCGAGAAACCAGGGATCGTAGGGCAGGCATTTATGCGCCAGGGCGACGGTTTCCACATCCGTCAGCGTCCAGTGCAGGTCCGCCGCGATCATGGCCTCGGGTCCCAGCGCAGTGCGCAGCGAGCGAAATTCGGCGACCACGCCGTCATCGGCATGGGGCGAGGCGAATTTGAACTGGGTGAAACCCTTGTCGAGCCAGCTGCGGGCGAAATCGGCACGCGCCTCAAGGCTGGGCCCCGGAATGCCCGACACATAGGCCGGAATTTCGGCGTGGCGCTGACCGCCCAAGAGCTTAGCCACCGGCGCATTGCGCAACTTGCCGCAAATGTCCCACAGGGCAATGTCCACCGCGGCCAGTGCATCGTGATAATAGCCGCCATCGTGGCCGCGCACGCGCATCAGGTCATAGAGGTCTTCGTAGATGACGGTGACGTCGAAAGGATCGCGGCCGATGACGAAGCCGGCCAGCAGATCATCGATAATGGCGCGGACGGCGCCGGGTGCGACAATGCCATAGGTCTCGCCCCAGCCGACAGTGCCGTCGACCGTTTCGATGCGGCAGATGACGGTGCGGTCCTTGGTCGGATAGACCGTGCGATTGCCGCCACGCACGAAGTAGCCGGCTTCGTTGACGCTCTCGCCGGGCTTGGGACCGCCCAGATAGGGCTCGTCCTGGCGGGCGATCTGAATGGTGAAACTCTCCACCGATTTGATGCGGCTGGTCATCGGGCTTCTCCTGCTGCGCGTTGGGCCGGCGCATTGCCAAGGGTCAGCAGATCGGAAAGTTCTCTCAGCATCATGTCGATTTCAGCCAGGCCCAAAGCATCGAACCTGGGTAGAGGCGCCCGCACCGCAGACGAGGAAAACACGCCCCGCCGGATCAGCACTTCCTTGGTGAGGCTCATGCGGTAGATCATCTGCACCAGCAGGATGGGCAGCGAGCGGATATAGAGCTCGCGCGCCCGTTCGAGCCGGCCGGCGCGGTAGGCCGCAAAAAGCTCGGCATGGAGATCGGCAATCTCGACGGCCGGCATCAGCGCCACGGCGCCGCGCTCCAGTTCGTCGAAGACATAGCGCGAGCCGCCGCCGCCCATGACGCCATCAAGGCTATCGCCCGCCGCTTCGATCAGCGCGGTAATCTTGGGGCCGGATGGCAGGGTTTCTTCCTTGACGAAGCGGATGGCGGGCACGGCGCGCACCACCGCCGCAATGGCCTCGACCGACAGGCCCGAACCCACCGGCGCGGGAGCATTCTGCAGGATGATATCAAGCCCGGCGCCTTCGGCCACGGCGGAGAAGAAGGTAATCAAAGCTGTGGGGTCGGTGCCGATGCTGGCCGGGGCCATGATCATGGCTGCCACGGCGCCGGCAGCCTTGCCGGCCTGGCAGAAGGCGATGACCTCGGCCGGGCTGGCGGCGCTGGCGCCGACCACGAAGGGCTTGCGTCCCGCCAGGGTGCGGCCGACCACGCCGACAAGAAGCGCGCGTTCGCCGGCATCGAGATGATCGAATTCGCTGGCGACGCCGGGAAAGACAACCCCGTCGGCGCCAGCGTCCAAAGCGAACTCGGTGACACGCGCCATGGCGGCGGCATCCACGCCACCGCTCGCGTCAAAGGGCGTCGGCAAGACCGGCAGGACCCCAAACAACATGCTGGATCAGCTCCTCAGTACTTGTTCCATATATTGGAACTTATTTCTTTCTAGTGGAACTATGTGCATATGACGTGCTAGTGGTCAAGAGCATGGTTGGCGATAACGCGCGTTGCGGGCCGACCGCGAAGGGAGAGGAGCGGGAATGCTGATTGGAGTGGAATGGACGTCGCAAGCTTTTGACGCCCAGCTCATCGATAGTTCCGGCGAGGTGATCGCGGAGCTGCACAGGGATGCCGGTACGGCGACGATTCGGGAGGCCCGTTTCGCCGAAACCTTTGCCGAGATCGTGCCACAGGGCTGGCTCGATCAGGCCGAGGCGGTTTATTTCTCGGGCATGATCACGGGCCGGGGCGGCTGGGTCGAAACTGGCTTCGCCAATACTCCGGCGGGGCTGGCCGATCTTGGTGCAGCGGCGGTGAGGCAGCCAGGCCGCGGCCTTCCGCTCGTCTTCCTGCCGGGGGTTTCGTCGCTTGGAGCCCTGCCGGACGTGATGCGCGGCGAGGAGATCCGCGTGCTGGCGGCGGCAGGGGAGCATGCCAAAGCCACGGCGGTCATGCCCGGGCCGCACACCAAATATGTGGCGGTCGAGGCCGGCCGCATCACGCGGCTGGGCACCTATATGGGCGGGGAAACGGCAAAATTGCTGAGCCGCGACTCGCTGATCAGCCGGTTGATTCCGGCAGGAGCGCCGCTGAGTGAAGCGGGATATGATCGCGGGCTCATGGCAGCGTGGGACGATGCCCTGCCCGGCGACGTGTTGCGGCGATTGTTTTCGGCACGAAGCCTGGTGCTCTTCGAACGCATGCCGGCCGAAGAGATTTCCGGCTATATCGCGGGGCTCCTCGCGGGGGCGGAAATCGCGGAAGCCGAGCAGGAATGGGCGCTGCACAGCGGCCCGGTGCTCGTGCTGGGCACAAGCCCCGAAGCGCAGCGCTACCTGCGCGCGCTGCGCCAAAGGGGTATCGAGGCCGAGCCCCGCGTGGTCGCGACGGCGCCCAGCTTTGCCGGGTTGCACCGGGCGCTCCAATCGGAGGCTGCATTGCCGATCTAGCGGAAGCCGTTCACCGTGGGGAAGGGCTCGG
The DNA here is from genome assembly GCF_030159855.1 of Devosia yakushimensis. Taxonomy (NCBI): domain Bacteria; kingdom Pseudomonadati; phylum Pseudomonadota; class Alphaproteobacteria; order Hyphomicrobiales; family Devosiaceae; genus Devosia; species Devosia yakushimensis. The sequence goes on from NZ_BSNG01000001.1 coordinate 3,479,331, forward strand.
GAATGGTTGCAACCAGGAGACGGGATGGACGCTCGGCGCCGCCGTGAATGGTTTGCGTTGCCGGGACGAAATCGGCGGCTTGCGCCAATTCGGGCGCCATGCCCGATTGCGGGTTGCGATCGAAGCGCGGGAAGTTTGAAGAGGCGATCTGCAGCCTGAGACGGCTGCCACGACGCAGCAGGTGGCTGATATGCCCGAGGCGGATGGTCACTTCGCCGCCCGCCATCGGCTGGCGGCAGATGCCGTCGACCAGCCCAATGCTGCGGCCCGAGACATCGACTTCGCAGAGCCGGGCCGTCCAATCGGCACTCTGGCCGGTGGATGATACCCAGATGATCGCTTCGACAAGGCCGGTGATTTCCGTGCCCTGCGCCAGGGGGGCGGAGGTGAACAGCACGAGATCGTCGCGGCTTTCGATCCCGGCCTGATCCTTGGGGCCGGAATTGCGCCCCTGTAGCAGGCCGGGCAGGAAATTGGCGCCGCCAAGGCTGGGAACGGGATTGAGCGTGTCGGAGACATAGGAGAGGGACCAATCCACGGCGGGAACGGCGTCGGCCAGCCCGTCGGGGCCCAGGAAGAATGTCCTTTCCTGCGTGCCCGGCAGCGGCCAATCGGGCGCGGCATGCCAGCTATTGGTGCCGGTGCGGAAATATTGCACCACGGGGGAGGCCGGTTTCGTTGCGACGCGGGCCGCGTCGAAAAAATCCAATTGGCAATCGGATAGCCCCGCGGTAGCGGCGGGATAGCCGAGCCAGAAATCGCCCTGCCAATCGGAGGGATTGCCATGCGACCAGGGGCCGATGATCAGGCGATCGGGCACGGTATCGGGGCTGGTCCAGCGGTTGCGGGCCGTTTCGAATAGTTCCAGGGCGCCTTCGAGGAAGAGATCGTTCCAGCCGCAACTGACGAGCATTGGCAGCCTGGTGGCTGACAGCGCATCGAGATGTTCGCGGTCTGCGGCGGCAGAAGCGGCGCGGGAGGCATTGAACCAGTCGGCGGCATAGGGCGCCAGGGCGAGCAGGTCGTCATCGATGACCGGCAGGCGCTCGAAGGCGGATTGGGGATCGCGCCGGAACATTTCAAGCAGGCGCGTGGCGCGGGCGGCGGCGTCTGCGGAGAGGTTCGCGAGCCGGCGGTTTAAGTCCTCGGGCCCCAGGGATTCGATGATCCAGAGCAGGAGAAAGCCCAGTTCGACGGCGCCGGACCGATAGGTCCAGGTCTCGCCATGACGGGCGGTGCTCAGATGGGGCGAAATGGCCTTAAGGCCGGGAGGATTGCCGGCGGCGGCCAAAACCTGCGTCGCTCCGACATAGGAGGCGCCGAACATGGCGACCTCGCCATTGCAGAAATCCTGCCGGCGCAGCCATTCCAGCGTATCGGCGCCATCGTCGATCTCATGGCTGAACGGCACGAACTGGCCATCCGAGCTGTAGCGGCCGCGCGTATCCTGCACGACAATGGCGTAGCCGCGCCGCAAGGCCACCCGGAAATCGAGGGCGGAGATATATTGGGTGCCGAAGGCATCTTCCTTGCGATAGGGCGTGCGTTGCAGCAGCACGGGCCAGGCGCCCTCCCCGTCCGGCAGCCAGATATCGGCGCGCAGGACGCAACCGTCCCGCATCGGTATCTCGACGGAATCGAGAAGCCTGAAGGCCATGTGTTCCGACATTTGACTTCTCTTTCAGACCCGGATGAAGCGCTGGCGGACCTGGTCGAAGGACACGGCCAGGATGAGCAGGGTCCCCGCCGCGACCTGCTGCCAGGTGGAATTGATGTTCATCAGCGTCATGCCATTATTGAGCACGCCGACGATGAGCAGGCCCAGAACGGTACCGAACATGCTGCCCGTGCCGCCCTTGAGTGAAGTGCCGCCCAGGATAATCGCGGTAACCACCGCCAGTTCGAGCCCCATGCCGGTTGTGCCCGAGGTCGAGCCCAGTTGGGAGGCGCTGACCAGGCCCGTAATGGCCATGCAGAGGCCGGAAATCACAAAGCCGACGAAGAGCGTCTTCTTGGTGCGGATGCCAACGAGACGCGCCGCATTCTCATTGGCGCCGATGGCGTAAATGGTGCGGCCGAAGACGGTGCGCGACAGCAGCACGGCGATGATCAACGCGATGACGAGGAACAGCACAGCCGATAGCGGAATATCGAGAAAGGGGCGGGCAATGGCCCAGTCGAAACCGGTAATGCGCACGCTGCTGGCGCCGCCGATGGAAAGGGTGAGCCCGCGGAAAATCGCCAGCGTGCCGAGCGTGGTGATCAGCGCATTGACGCCCACCACCGTCACCAGGAAACCGTTGAGCATGCCGATACCGACCCCGACGATAACGGCAATGCCGGTCGCGGGGAGGATGCCCAGGCTCTGGGCGGCCAGGGCGAACATCAGCGCGACGAAGGCGGTGCCGCTGCCGACCGACAGGTCGAACTGGCCGGCGATGAGCAGGATGGTGCCGCCCGCGGCCAGGATGCCGGTGATGGAGAGCGCGGTGATGATGTTGACGGCATTGGGCCAGGACAGAAAATAGGGCGAGTTGATCGCGAAGAACACGATCTCGGCCAGCAGGAAAATCAGCAGCGCGCCCCATTCGGGCGCCTTCATGCGGGCGCGCATGGTGGCGGCGGGGCCCGTCGCGGCGGCCGTGGTCTGGACTTGCTCAGGCATGTGCGCCCCCTCCCGCAGCTTCGGTGAGCCGCGCCGTTGAAATGTGTTCCTGCGCCAGGTGAGCGACCACCTGCCCCCGCACCATGACGATGGCCCGGGTCGCGGCCTCGACGATATCCTCGTAGTCGGAGCTGGCGATGAGAATGCCGTGCCCCTGCCGTGCCAGATCACGCAGCACCTGATAGATTTCCTGCCGGGCGCCGACATCGACGCCGCGCGTGGGTTCCACGAGGAGCAGGAGCCTTGATCCGGCCTCGAGCCAGCGTCCCAGCAAGACCTTTTGCTGGTTGCCACCCGACAGGGTCAGGATGCGCTCGGCGCCATCAGGCCGCGAGCGCACTTTCAAGGTCTTGTGCCAGCGGGCAAAGGCTGCCGTTTCGATGGCCCGGGAAATGAAGGGCCCGCGGGCCAGCCGCCGCCAGCTTGGCGCCGCCAGGTTTTCAGCCACGCTGCGCTGGCGCAGCAGGCCTTCGCTGGCCCGGTCGGCGGGGAGAAAACCAATGCCGCGCGCCACCGCTTCGCCGGGATGGCGGAAGCGCAAGGGATGGCCATCCATCATGACCTCGCCGGACGAATAGGGCACGGCGCCAAAAAGGGCACCGGCCAATTCCGGCACGCCCGAGCCGATCTTGCCATAGAGCCCGACGATCTCGCCAGGCGCTATGTCGAGCGCGACATCGCTGAAGCTTTCCGCGGTCAGGCCGCGCACGGAGATGAGCTTGTCGCCGGGCTTTTCGGCATAGGCATAGTGATCGTGATGGGTGGCGATGGCATGGCCCACCATGGCGGCGACCACCGCAGCCTGATCGGTATCGGCCACCGCGGCATTGAGCGACACGCGGCCATCGCGCAGCACGCAGACCCGATCGGCTATGGCAAAGACTTCGTCGAGCCGATGGGTAATGTAGAGAATGGCCGCGCCTTGCGCGCGCATGCGCTCGATGAGGGCAAAGAGACGCCTGGTTTCGGCATCGGATAGGGCGGCGGTCGGTTCATCGAAAATCAGGCAGCGCGAGGCGCCGGCCGTGGCGCGGGCGATCTCGACAATCTGGCGCTCGCCAAGGCGCAGGCTCGATACCGGCGCAGCGAGCGGCAGATCGGCGCCCAGGGAGGCAAGGGCGCGGGCGGCTATTTCCCGCATGGCGCGGTAATCGACAAAGCCCAGCCGGTTGGGCAGCGCGCCCAAGGCAATGTTTTCGGCCACGCTCAGGGTGGGGGCATCGGCAATTTCCTGCGCAATCAGGCGAATGCCGGCATCACGCGATTGCGCGACGGTGCGGAAGGCGGCCGGCGCGCCATTGATGGCGATGCTGCCTTCATCGGCCTGATGATCACCGGCCAGAATGCGCACGAAAGTCGATTTGCCGGCGCCGTTTTCGCCCAGAAGGGCGGTGACCGAACCGGGGGCCAGGTCAAGGTCCACGCCATGGAGGACCTTGACCGAACCGAACGACTTTCTGATTCCGCGAACGGAAAGAAAGGCCGGAGCATCCATATCAGCAGCTCGTTTCCGGATAGAACTGCAGCATATTATCCTTGGTGATCACTTCGTGCGGCACCAGGATCTGCTTGCCGATCTCCTCGCCCTTGATCGCCTTGATCAGGTTGGGAAGGATGAGCAGGGCGTATTTTTCCGGGAAATAGGCGGCCGAGGCGATGAAATGCGGCGCCGTCCAGATATGGCAATTGCCCGGATCGAAGTTCTGCACGCCCAGATAGAGATTGTCGGTGCGGTTCTGCGAGCGGGCAGCGGCAAGGGCGCCGGTCACCACATCTTCATTGATGCCCACGACGATGATGCGCTGGGCGCCGGGCAGAGCGGTCAGCGTATCGGTGACCTGGCGCTGGGCGGTATCGGCCTGGCCGCCTGCTCCGGTATCGATGACGCGCAGGTTCTGTACTTCGCCGCAGACCTGGGCGAAGCCATCGCGCATGCCGCCCATGCGCATGTCGTTGACGACGCCGACGGCCAGGGATTCCAGCGACACCCAGGCGTCATACTGGCAATCGAAATTCTCCTTGAAATAGAGGCCGATGGCATGGCCGACAATCTCGCCGGCATAGGTATTGGCGGCGCCAACGAACGCCGTCTGGCAGGGCTGCTGCTCGATATCGATGGCGATGACAGGCACTTGCGGGCCTTCGGCGCAGATATTGGCGGCGGCCGCCGCATCGGCCTGGAAGGTCACCAATCCATCCACATTCTGGGTGCGGAACTGGCGGGCGCAATCGAGCGCCGCCGCCGCATCGAATTTGGAATCGCAGGTGACGAGATTGACGCCAGCCGTCTTGGCCGCCTCCTCCATGCCCTTTTGCAAGGCCTCGGTAAAGGGCACGCCCAGGCCGAGCTGGGTGAAGCCGATGGTCAGCCCGTCCCCGCTGCCGGGCGCGATGTCGCCAAACTGGGCGACTTCGGCCGGCGGGGCAATGCCGGCATCCTGGGCCAGGGCCGGCAGGGCCATTGCGCCGATGAGCCCGGCCAGGCCCAGCAAGCGGCCGATCGGTCCTATGGTTTTCAACATGGTCATTTTCTTCTCCTCCTCCAAAGGTATCCGCGCGGGTTCAGACGACCCGCGTGAATTGCAGGCCAAGCAGCTTGGCCAATTTTTCGATGCGTCCGGCGATATGGCCGACGCCGACGGCGCAGTGATGGGCGGGGCCGGCGCCGTTCCAGGCTTCGGTAAAGGCGCGGGCGCCATTGGCGAAGCGGTAGCGTGAATTGGTATTGCCGATTTCGAGAATGGGGCCGGGGACGGATTCCCCCTCGGCCACCAGCAACTCGACCTTGCCGGCGCGCTCGATGACCGAGAGCAGCGTCACCGGCCCGTGGCGGACCGACATTTCGACCGAGACGCCCTTGCCGACCTTGCCGTGATAGACTTCGAGCGGGCGGACCTTGGTCTTGCCCTGGGCAATCTTGGTATGGCCGGGCCCGTCATGGCCCATGAGCACGACATCGTCATTGTAGTCGATGGCGTAATATTCGGTGAAGGAGCCGCCGACGCCAAAGGCGTCCATGATCTTCATGGCCTGGGCATTCTTGATTTCATATTCGCCAGCCACCGGCACGCCGGAGGCGGTGAGGAGCGAGCAGCCCAGAATGACCGACGAGATGAGGTCTTCATGCTCGTGGCCGGGCACCGAGACGTAGAAATAGGCCATGGAGCCCAGATCATGGGCCAGGACCAGCTTTTCGAGCGCGGCGGCGGTGGCGGCGGCGCGGCGCAATTCGGCGGGATCGCAGCCGGGCTCGATCTCGAATTCGGCCTCGATGCGGGCCAGCATGGCGTCGATCTCGGCCGGGCCCAGCGCGCGGCGAAACTGGGCCAGTTCGTCCATTTCGAGGAACTCGATACTGGTGCCGAAGGCCGCCGATTGGGCGGTGAGGTCGGAATAGATATCGAGCATGCCATTGTAGTAATGGCCCATGACGCCCAGCCGGTTATGCGCCATGACATGGGCGACCCGGGCAGCCTCGATCCAATCCTCGATCTCGGCATCGACATGGGGATCGCCCTCGAGCACGCCGGTAACCTGATGGGTGGGGATGCCGGCGCGATTGAATACATTGGCGATTTCGGGCACCGGGCAGGCGGCGCAATAGGCCAGCCACGTGCCGGTCATCTGGGTGCGGTCGCGCAGGCGGTTGAAGGCCTGGTAGTCGATGGCCCGCTCCGGCTGGAGATTGAGGATGATGACGGGCACGCCGGCGCGACGCACCACGGGCAGCACTGTCGATGACAGGGCATAGGTCGTGACATAGAGAAAGATCACGTCGACATCGGCGGTGCGGAAGCGATGGCCGGCTTCGACCGATTTTTGCGGTGTGTCGACGAGGCCCAGATTGACGATCTCGACGCCGGGGCGGTCGAGCTTGGCGGCAACCGTGCCGACATAGCTTTCGAGCCGCGCCTTGAGGCCCTCGAACTGGGGCCAATAGGCCTCGAGCCCGATGCCGAACAGGCCAACCTTCAATGGCCGATCCCCCGCCGGGACCAATCCAGCCAATGCCATTCTTATCCTCCAAGGCCGCGAATTTTGTGCCGCGGCAGCGCCTTATGGCGCCGTCATTCAAAAACTGATCTTGGAGGACACACTAGCACTCGATCCCGGCACGCAAAGCCGGTAGTGTTTTCACGAACTGATCTGTTGCATATGAAAACTGATCAATGGCTGAGCCCGATTACTATACCTATCTGCCAGACAATAGCCTGTGCGAGGCCTGGGGCTGCACGGCCCTGTCGACCGGCTATACCCATATTCCGCCGGGTTCGGCCTATCCGCCGGTGCGGCATCCGGATGACCATCACTTCCTCTGGGAGAAGGGAAGGACGCTGCAGGCCTATCAATTTGCCTATATCAGCCAGGGCCGTGGGCGGCTGCAGGCGGCGCCCAATCCCGAGATCATCCACCCGGTCGAAGCCGGCGACGTGATCCTGATGTTTCCCGGGGTCTGGCATCGCTTTGCGCCGGACCCGGACACCGGCTGGGTGGAAAGCTGGATCGAATGCCGGGGCGCGGCCTTCGATCGGGTGCTCGATATGGGTCTGGTGCAGATCGAAGCCCCGGTCTGGCGGGCCGATCAGCGGGCCAGCGCGGTGTTCCAGACGGTGCACCAATTGGCGCGCGAGGATGCGATCCTGCATCAGCCCACCCTGTCGGCACTGGGATTACAATTGCTGGCTCAGCTCTGCCAGTCACGCGATCTTGCCGAGCAGGGCCGGGTGCGGATGGTCGAGCGGGCGCGGCGGGCGTTGATGGAGAAAAGCGGGGATGGGCAATCGCTCGATTCCATCGCGCGGGAGCTCGGCATCAGCTATCCGACGCTGCGGCGCCTGTTCCGGCAGCATGCGGGCATGTCGCTCAAGCAATATCGCACCGAGGTCCGAATCCGGCGGGCCTGCGAATTGCTGCGGAATTCGGATAAGTCGGTCAAGGCGATAGCGGGTTATCTCGGCTATAGCTCGGCCTTTCACTTCTCGGCGCAATTCCGCCAATCGACGGGCCTTGCGCCCTCGGAATGGCGGCGGCAGAACCGGGTGGAAGGGCTTGGCCGGAGCGGGAAATGAATGGCGGAGAGAAAGTCAGGACGCACTAGGCTGTTCGTGGGCCTTTGAGGCGGGGGCAAGCCGACGACCTACGAGACGACGTACGCGAGAGGGCGGATTGGCTACGTTGGGGTGGAAGGTGGACTGACTGCTTTTGTAATTGTCTGTGAACACAGACATTGTCGCGGGAGAAAGCTCTAGAAGGCGTGGCCCTCGTCAATGCCAAAACCAAACCTGCTTTGAAGACGGCTTGTCCTATGGCACCATCTGACCATGAGGCTCTACCTTTCATCGTTTGATATTGGAGACGATCCAACTGAGCTGGTGAAGCTCGCGCCGGATGGGCGCGTCGGCATCATCATGAACGCCTTGGACAATTTTCCCGATGCTCGCCAGAGCTGGCAGGATACCCAAACGGAAAAGCTCTCTGGCCTTGGCTTTACGGTGGAGCCGCTTGATCTGCGGGAGCATTTCGGCCCGGCGTCTCAGATAAAGGAAAAGTTGGCCCAACTGGATGCCGTCTGGGTAAACGGCGGCAATACCTTCGTTCTGCGACGCGCAATGGCCCTAAGCGACTTCGACGTCGCCATTCGGGAGGCACTGGGTAACGACCGGATTGCCTATGCTGGATTCAGCGCAGCGGCCGTTGTGCTGCACAAGAGTTTGCAAGGCCTCGAACTCGTCGACGATCCAAATGATGTGCCGGAGGGCTATCCGAGCGACGTGCCTTGGGAAGGGCTTGACATGTTACCCTTCTCTATCGTCGTGCATTTTGCCTCCGAGCATTCGGAGTCAGAGGGCGCTTCTAAAGAGGCCGATTTCTACAGGGCAAATGGCATTCCCTTCAAAACTCTGAACGACGGGCAAGCTCTTGTCATCTCAAACGGTCCGCCGTTCATCGTTCCACGTTGAGAGCGTCCGAGATGATCTGATTGAAAGGGCATCAAACAATGTCTCGATCTCCGCCAGATTTCTCAGAGGCAGTTATCGTGTTGGCGAACCTCATGGACCGGTATGGTCGCCTAAACGACGACTCGTCAGCCCGCCTCGAAACGGCTGTCGGCATTTTGAAGGAGACACCGAAAAGCCGTCTCATCACTTCGGGATGGAACTACAGACCTGACTCGTCGATCATGATCGCCCATGCCATGCGCGACTGCGCTCGAAACGTCCATGGCATCGCGCCCCACCGCATACTTACGGACAGTTCGGCCAGAGACACAGTTGGCGATGCTCTCTTCGTCAAGCGCAATGTGGTCGAACCTTCGCACATCCGTGACCTCACTGTAGTCTCCAGCGCTTACCATCTGCCCCGGGTCCAGCAGATTTTCGAGTTCGTGTTCGGCAGCGGCTACAGGATGCGCTTTGTCAGTACGCAGATTGACCATACCCGGGGAGTCGAAAAGTCTGAGATAGCGTCGCTTGCGGCCTTCCGCTCGACCTTTGACGGCGTCCTGCCGGGTGACACGGAGGCGATCTTTCAGCGCCTTGTGAGGAAGCACCCACTCTACAACGGCACCGTGCATCCTGCCTTTTGAGCCGCGTGGCGCTCCGGCAGATCGGTGGGAAGAGTGACCCGTCTGCCGGAGCGTACCGCCTCCAATGACCGCGAATGCCCGCGTGGCCATGTCGTTGGCGGATCTTGATAAAGCGGGTCAACGAGGGATGCGTTGGCCCGTGTCGGCTGAAAACAGGGTCGCTTGCGGAATCGCGATGGACACCTGGACGAGTTGGTTTGGCGAAACCTTCCCCGTTGGGAAACGTGCTACCAGCTTCTGGCCATGCACCGTCAGCACGACATTGTCTTCCGGTCCGGTAGGCTCAACGCTATCGACCTTGGCCGTCTCGCCCAGCCCGTCACTGGCGAGCGTGACATGCTCGGGCCGTATGCCCAGGAGGATACTTCCCTCGGCCCGGTCTATCCGGCCCAGCGGGACCGACCAACCATAGCCATCTTCGAACAGGGCGCCCTCAGCGGACTGCTTGAGGGTGCCGGTCAGCAACTGCATGGATGGCGAACCGATGAAGCGGGCGACGAACAGATTGGCCGGCTGGTGATAGACCTCGTAGGGGGTGCCAATCTGCTGGATGTCGCCCTTGTTCATCACCACGATCTTGGTGGCAAGAGTCATGGCCTCTATCTGGTCGTGCGTCACGTAGATCATGGTCTTGCCGAGCTGGGCGTGCAGCCGCTTGATCTCGGAGCGCGTTTCAACGCGCAAAGTGGCGTCGAGATTGCTGAGCGGCTCGTCGAACAGGAAGATGCGCGGGTCGCGCACCAGCGCCCGGCCGATTGCGACGCGCTGGCGTTGGCCGCCCGAGAGCTCGCGTGGGCGGCGCTCTAGCAGCGGCTCGATCTGCAGCAGGCGGGCGACCTCGGCGACGCGCTGACCGATCTGCTCGACCGGCGTCTTCCGCATGCGCAGCGGGAAGCCGATGTTCTGGGCCACTGTCATGTTGGGATAGAGCGCATAGGACTGGAACACCATGGCCACGTCGCGCTCGCGCGTCGGCATGGTGGTGACCGAGCGTCCCTCGATGACGATGTCGCCGCCATCGATCGGGTGGAGTCCGGCGATGGCATGCAGCAGGGTCGACTTGCCACAGCCTGAAGGGCCAAGCAGCACGACGAACTCGCCGTCTTCCGCCTCGACATTGATGCCCTTGAGCACCGGCACGGCGCCGTAGGACTTGGTGATGTTGTTGAGCTGGAGTGAAAGCCTGGACATGGATCTATCCCTTGATGCTGCCGAGCGACATGCCGCGGACGATCTGCCCCTGCACCAGCATGCCCAGGACGAGCATGGGCAGCATCACCAGTGTTGCGGCTGCGGTTAGGGCCCCCCACTGGACGCCCTGGAAGGTGAGGAATGAGGTGATGCTGACCGGAAGGGTCTGCGTATCGCGGCCGCTGAGCACCAGCGCGATGAAGAACTCATTCCAGGTGAAGAGCACGCACATGATGAGCGTGGCGATGATGCCGCCCCTTGCCACCGGCAGGAATACCTCGCGGAAGATGGTGAACTCTCGCGCCCCATCCACTTTGGCCGCATCCCGGAGCTCGCGTGGAATGTCCTCGAAGAAGGTCAGCAGCATCGAGATGGCGAAGGGGATGTTGATGAAGGCGTAGATGGCGATCAGCAGCCAATGGTTGTTGAGCAGCTTGAGCTGGGACGCGAGGAAATAGGTCGGGATGACGAAGATGATCGGCGGCGCGATGCGCAGGCTCAGGACGAACTTCTCGTTGTCCTGCTTGGTTTTGTCGTCCTGCTGCACCAGGCCATAGGCCGCCATCGCACCGATCGCCACAGCGATGATGCTAGCGGTGAACGAGACGACGATACTGTTGAAGAAGGCTCGAACGAACACGCTGTTCTGGAGCACCTTGCCGTAATTCTCCCAAGTAGGCTCGAACAGCCAGACCGGCGGGATGGCAAAGGCGTCACGCCCTGTTTTGATCGAGGTCGCCACTACCCAGTAGAGTGGGAACAACACCACGATGATGAGCACGACGATCAGGATGTAGAAGGCGATCTTGCGCATGTGACTCATCCCCTCTTCTGCGGACGGAAGGCAAAGCCATAGACGGCCAGCAGTGCGACATTGGTCAGGATCGTCAGCACCATGGCGATGGTCAGCGCATAGGAGATGTCGAAATTGGTGAAGGCGACGATGTAGCCGTAGAGGTTGAACGTCTCAGTGGAGAGAGCCGGCCCGCCTCGGGTCATGATGTAGAAGATGTCGAAGGCCTTGATGCTGTCGATGGCGCGGATGACGCCCACGACCAGCAGCGCGCGCTGCATCATCGGCAGCGTGATGTGCCAAAGCACCTGCCACTCGCGGGCGCCGTCGACGCGCGCCGCGTTCTGCGGATCGCCGGGCAGCGATTCCAGCGAGGCCATGGTCAGCAGCACCACAAAGGGCGTCCACTGCCAGATATCGGCGATGAGCAGCGAGAAGATCGCGACATTGGGATTGCCCAGCCAGTCGACCGGCCCCAGCCCGATCGTCGACAGCAGGTAATTGGCCATGCCGCTGGATGGGTCGAACATGAAGCGCCAGGTCAGGCCGACCACGACCGGGGTCATGACGATCGGCACCAGGATCAGCGCCCGAACCACCCGTTTGCCGGAAAATTCACGATCGAGTAGTAGAGCGATGCCAAGGCCGAGCATCAGCTCGATGCCGGTGGCCGCGATGGTGAACATCACGGTGCGGCCAAGTGCTGAGAGGCCGCGCATGTCAAACAGCAGGCGCAGGTAGTTATCGAGACCGATGAACTGCTGCTGGCCTGGGCGGAGCAGCGAGATGTTCTGCAGCGTCAGCCAAAGCACATAGACAATAACGATGACCGAAATGATGCCCATCACGAGCATGATCGGTCGGTAGAAGAGTTTTGTGGCGTCGTGAGCCATTGCAAATCCTACAAGAAAGTGACCCCGCCACCTGGGGCGGGGTCGCCCGCACTCAGCGCGTGAGTGCAGCCGCGTTAGCGGCATCGGCTTCTGCAAGCGCATCCGCGGAACTGGCCGTACCGGCCAGGACCTTGGACACCGCGATACCGGCATTGTTTATGATCTCGTTGGCGACCGGGACCGTCGGCAGGTATTGCGGATTGCCCTGATTGATCGACGCAATCATGGCGTCCTTAAAGGCGCCGTAGCGGGAGCTGAAATCCTCCGAAGCAAAGGCGGCCGTCGAGGTGACGCCGGAATTGGGTGCGATGGCCAGCGACTTGATCTGTTGCTGCTTGGCCGTCGCCCAGGAGATGAAGAGCCAGGCGGCCTCCTTGTTGGCCGACGCCGAAGCGATATAGAGGCTGTGCGCACCCAGCGACGAGGAGCCGCCCTTGGTATTGGCGGTTTCGATCGGCACCGGCGCATAACCGACCTTGCCGACGACAGTGGAGACCGAGGGATCCTCGTTGAAGGCACCGTTCACGGTCGCGTCGAGCGTAATGCCAGCCTTGCCCTGCTGGAACAGGATGCGGTTTTCTTCCCAGCCGAAATTGGCGACGCCGACCGGACCATAATCGCGCAGCACGCGGGCATAGGCTTCCAGCGAAGCCGCCGCTTCCGGCGTGCCAAGCGCCGAGCCACCGTCGGCATTGATGAATTCACCACCAAAACCCCAGAGCCAGCCAGCCCAGACATAGACGCTGTGGATGCCCTGGGCGCCGCGCATGGTGATGCCGGCAATCTCGCCGTTCGACTTTTCCTTGATCGTCTTGGCCGCCGCTTCGATATCGCTGAAGCTCTTTGGCACTTCGATGCCATACTCTTCGAACAGGTCCTTGCGGTACATTAGCAAGGTGCTTTCGCCGAAGACGGGCAAGCCGTAGAGGACGTTGTCGATCACGTTCGGACCGAGATAGCCGGGGACGAAGTCGGTGCGGTCGAAATACGGCCCGAACTGGTTGGCCAACTGGTCGAGCGGCTCGATATAGCCGGCCTGCACGTAGCCGGGCACAAAGATGATATTGTTCTGCACCACGTCGTAGCGGCCCGAGCCCGACGAGAATTCGAGCAGGATCTTGGGCGACACATCCGATTCCGGCACGATTTCGAGATCGACTTCTATCCCGGTTTCGGCGGTGAATTCGGGCAGCAGGGCCTGGATGCCATCGGTGGTCGGGTGACCTTCCATCAGCACCGACAGGCGGATGCCCGCATAGGGCTTGTCCTGGGCGATCGCCGGCACGGCAACCGAAGCAGCCAATGCCGCTGCCAAGGCAATCAGAATACGACGTTTCATAGTTTCCTCCATGTGCGCCATCGTACTGCGCGTAACGTCAGACCTTGGCCGGGCACCTGGACCCCCAGTGGCAAAGGCTGGGCTACGAACCGTTCCTCCGACGGTGATCGCAATTGCTCAGGCATTCGTTCCAAAGTCAATAAATAAATCACTCTGACTTAATATGCAGCAACGAAATCGGGATCGCGTCGGCCATGGCACGGTAGCCACGGTCATTGGGATGGATGTGATCGCCGCAATCGAAATCTGAGCGCAAGCGTGAAGGCCGCGCAGGGTCACGCACGACTTCGTCGAAGTCCAGCAGGCCGTCGGCGTTGGATTCGGTGCGTATCCAGCGGTTGACCGCCTGGCGGACCTTCTCCTTGTCGGCGGTGTAATAGCCGCCATGGGGGAGGTCGGGCCGCGTGCCTTCAAATGGCATGAGCGTGCCCACGATGACCTTGAGGCCGGCGATGCGGGCCCGCGCCATGAGTTGCTGGTAGCTTAAGATCATCTGCGCGGCGGAGACGGCTTCCTCGGGACCCGCCAACACCGTCCGCGGCCAGAGGATGTCGTTGATGCCCTCGAGCAGGATGAGATGGGTAGCGCCGGCCAGCGACAATACGTCCCGGTCGAACCGTGCCAGCGCCTTGGCGCCGCGCCGATCATGCAGCAGCCGATTGCCGCCGATCCCTTGGTTCAGCACCGCGACATTCTCAAAGCCCGGTTCGGTGGCAAGGCGCTCGGCCAGGAGATCGGGCCAGCGGGCGCTCGCATCGATGCTGGAGCCGAAGCCATCGGTGATCGAGTCGCCGAAACAGACGACGGCGCGGGCGTCCTGAGCGACCTCGACCAGGATCGAGGAGAGGGCATAGTGGCTGGTGGTGATGTTCTGCGTCACCATGAGATCCGAGCCGACGAAGTTGCCGGGCACCGACACATAGGCGGTCTGCTGCGCCTCGAAATGATGAGTGTGGAACGGCATGAAGCCGGATGAGAAATAGCTGACGGCCAGTAGGCTCAGTGGCGCAACCGGCAACTCGATGGGATCGCTGATGAGCGGCGCGCCGGGATAGACGGTTCCCACACGCGAACCACCGAACGTAACTGCCCTTCCGCTCGATGCAGCCGCTTTGCCGCCGATGCCGCCAATGGCGATTTCCACCTCGTCAAATACGAGTGGCGTGTCCCCGAACTCGTTGGTAAAACGAACGGCAATACGGTTGCCACCCAGAGACACCCGGGCAAATTCACGTATCGTCTGGCCATAGATGCCGGCCAGGGGCGCATCGGGCGCCCACACATTCATGGGCGAGGCCGTCCACGAGGCGATCCAGCGATTGGTCAAGTCACACACCTTTCTCGATGCTTGCGCGGTACCAACTTGAAAAGTTGGCCACCTTTAGATAATTCATTCTTACTTATTAAAACAGCGAATCCAAGCGGCTTGTAGGTACGATTTGACCGGTCACATACCTGGCACCACTGTTCTCCGCCGCACGCAGGTGGCGCACCTCCCCCATAGCCTGGGGTCAAACCACGTTGCCCTGCGCGCTGCCAACGAGCGGCTTGTGCTCTCGCTCATCCGTACCCATGGCCAATTGTCCAAAGCGCAAATTGCCGATCTGTCCGGCCTCACGGCCCAGACTGCTTCGGTCATCGCCCGAAGCCTGGTCGAGGCCGGATTGCTGGTCGTCGGCGAACCGGTGCGCGGCAAGGTCGGCCAACCCTATGTGCCGATGAGCCTCAATCCGGATGGCGCCATGTTCTTCGGCATCCATGTGGAGGATAGCGAGGCGCGACTGGCCCTGGTCAATTTCACCGGCTCGATCATCGCCGAGCACGTGCTGGACCTGTCCGCCGTGGATCTCGACAGGATCATCACTTTTGCTAGCGAGGCCATTACGGGCTTTCGCGCCGGTTTCGATGCCGACCAGTGGGCACGGGTTCAGGGCCTGGGCGTCTCTCTCTCGTCCGGCAGTGCAGACCGCGCCAACCTACCCTGGAAGCAGGTGGAAACGGCCTTCTTCGACTTTGGCCAGTCACTTGGCCTTGCGACCTATGTCTCCAGCGACGCGGTTTCGGCCTGCAGTGCCGAGCTGATCTATGGCCACGGCGTCGGCGTGGCCGATTTTCTCTATGTTTTCATCGACCACTCGATCAGCGGCGGCCTCGTGCAGAACGGCCGAATTCGCTTTTCCCGAGACGACACCGGCCCCAACATCGGGCAATTCCTCGTCGCAACGGCCAAGGGCACGCTGGTTCCGCTTCGGACGCTCGCTGACGAAGGTCGCCCTCACGTGGATCGTGTTCCGGGCCTGGCTCGCAACATTGCCTATGCCGTCCATTCGGCCAGTTCGGTAGTGAACTTCGACGCCGTGATCGTTGATGGCGATTTACCCCAAGACCAATTGCACAAGCTCACGTCGGAACTGCGCTCGGCCCTGTCCGACCTCACCGACGGCGACATTCCTTTCGTGAACGAGGGGTCGCTGCGATCCAAAGGCGCCGCCATTGGTGCCGCATGTCTTCCCCTGGCAGACCGCTTCTTCCCAGAAAATCCTTAAGGCTCACCGGAACGGCAGCTTCAGGGTACCTGGACTGGAGCAGAATGTCCGTAATGGAGTCGGAAGCGGCCAGACGATTAAGCATCCCATTCCCGCCGTTTGGGGCACTTCGACAATTCCCTAAAGCTGCCGTCATCCGGCGACGGTAGCGTTCGCGGGTGGGTCGTTGCTAAGGTGTGCCTTTCAATACGCAGCACTGACCCGAAAGAACCAGCACGGCACTAGCTATGACAGGCTTTCATTCTTGCGACCAAGGTGGCGAAGATGTTCGCGTCGGCAAGAAACAGTTTGAGAGGTGCGCGGAAAATGCCCGTCACGATTGTCCTCACCAACGAGACCGTCGAAGAGGTGGCAGAAGTTGTATTGGCGTCGGGACCACGGCGAGGCAAGGCACACGCGGCAAGATAACCTCGCCTGTCGCGGCCGCACAGGCCGACTATCGATCTGGATCGAGGGTCGATGGCCAACAAGGTGATAATCCTGCCGTTGGCCACCTGTGTGCCCGTGTGGGCTTTCTGGCTATTGCGCTCGCGCAGCGTACTGTTTCGACTACACTTTTCGATGCTTCCAAGCCTGTTGGTCTCCAGCGCGCCGTAACAATGCGGCGGCACAAAGGAGATCAACATATGAAACTCATCGCGCTCGACTTTAACCTGCGAGGCCAACAGATCGGCCACCGGGTGGTGGACTTCGATGCACGGCACTTCACTCCGACCCAGTACGACTATCTCATCAAGGGCATCGGTGTGACTTCCATCTCCTGCAGAGGGCGCACCGACTATCAACCGGCCGGAGCGGAAGCGGAAGCGGAAGCGGAAGCGGAAGCGGAACAATGAGCCCAAGTGCAAAGAACACCAAGAAAAAAGAGGTACGAAATCGTGATTCACACCAAAGGCGGCTTCCGGCCCGTGTCTATTAATGCCTTGCCACTCAGCTCTCATATATTCATGGCGAGCGCCGCATGCGGCGCGCTTGCGGCTGAACCTATTTTTGGCTGCGATGCAAAAAGCGCCGCCAGCCACCATCCCAGTACTTGAGGTCGATCAAAAATCGTCGGTCTATCGGCGCATTTAGAACGCGCAGTCGCAAGCTGACATCGGCGCCTACCAGGTAAAGTCCAGCGGCACGGTGATTGCCATCGAGCAAAAAGTATTGACCAGGTCCGACGGCATAAGCTGGCAGCTCCAGTGTCGCGGGTACTCCGTGTTCGAGGAAATGGTTCCGCATAGCCTCGAAAGGGCTCCTTGTTTCGCTATTCATTTGGTCAAATCGGTTCACAAGCTCCCCAATTCGCAGCGGACGAGCGAATGGGTTGGCCAACGAAACTCCGGCCCGATGCTTCGTCGCGCGAAATGCGCTGAAGAGCGGAGCAATGTCCTTTGCTGTCTTAAGTTCAACCCATTGAAGCGACTGCTGGTAATGTACCAGCCGGTTGGCATGCAGACGTGTTGTCATTTCAGGGAAGTCCCTGAGAATGCTCTCTGCAGGTGTGATGATATGAGACAACATGGATGAGGGCTTCAGTGCGGCCTGGAGAAGCGTTAGCTTTCGCCACTGATTTCGAAGCCCAAACGCACCTTGTAGTTGGAAGGCTGACCGATTGAGGAGTGCTGACAAACACCCTCAATCAAATCCATGCCAATGGCGTTGGGACGAGCTAGGCTCTTTCCTTTGGTGTTTCGACGA
The DNA here is from genome assembly GCF_030159855.1 of Devosia yakushimensis. Taxonomy (NCBI): domain Bacteria; kingdom Pseudomonadati; phylum Pseudomonadota; class Alphaproteobacteria; order Hyphomicrobiales; family Devosiaceae; genus Devosia; species Devosia yakushimensis. The sequence goes on from NZ_BSNG01000001.1 coordinate 3,497,030, forward strand.
TGTCGTCAGGGGCTTTCGGAAAAAGCCGCCGTAGCCAAGCGCTGAAGGCGTCCGTGTAGGTCAGCAACACCGGAACAACCACAAGTGTTAGTGCCGTCGAACTAACCAATCCGCCGATCACCGCGTGCGCCATGGGAGCATTTTGACCACTGCCCCCGTGCACATTGAGCGCGAGAGGGAGCATGCCAAAAATCATCGCCAGGGTCGTCATAATGATTGGCCGAAAACGCGTCACGCCCGCCTCAACCAGCGCTTCATAAAGATTCCAGCCCTGGCGGACATGGTGATTGGCATTGTCCACCAACAGAATAGCGTTCTTCACGACCAGGCCCAACAGCATGATGAAACCTATGGCCGAATAAATGTTGAGAGTGGACCCACCAACCAACAAGCCAACGACAACGCCGAGTAACGCTAAAGGCAGCGAGCCCATGATCGCCAGGGGTTGCAGAAAGCTGCCAAACTGGCTGGCTAGAACCAGATAGATGAAGATGATGGCCAGCAGCAGTGCGGATATGACCGAGCCAGCTGCGTCACCCAGCATTTCCACGTCCCCGCCCAAGGAACTCCGATAGCCAGACGGAAAGTCCAGCGAGTCGACTGCGCTTTGCACAAGTGGCGTTGCAGTTCCCACTTCTATGCCATCCAAATAGGCTTCGATCGTCACGCCGCGCTGGAGGTCCTTGCGCGTAATCGTTTCGGGACCAAACATCTCGACCACTTCCGCCACCTGATTGAGCGTGACCATTGCTGTCGCCCCAGACGAACTGGATTGCGCGATGGGCAGGTTGCCAACCGCATCGACATCGTTACGCAAGGTTTCGGGAAGACGAACCATGACCGAATAGGCATTGCCGTCCGGGGCAGTCCAGTCAGCGACGTCCTCACCACCAATAAGCGGTGAGAGGGTAGCGGCAACCTGGCTCGCGGAGACCCCCACCGTGTTGGCAAGATCGCTATCCACGCGGACGCCGAGCACCGGTTGGGCTTCGTCGACACTCGAGGTGACATCCGTGATCCCTTTGATGGTGTTCAACTTCCCAACCAGCTGCCGGGAAAGATCCTCCAGCACGGACAGTTGCTCGCCATAAAGGGTCACTGAAATCGGTGCGGATGCGGGTCCCAACCCAGATGCCGTTGCCACTTCGAACGTCGCGCCGGGCACGGCCTGCAAGGCGAGGCGCACGACGGGGACGAGTTGTTGCGGCGTGGTGTCACGTTCCGATTGCGCAACGAGTGTGACTGTCAGCGTGCCGGAATTGGCGGAGCCGCTATTTCCACCACCGACTGTCGAATAGGTGCTGGCGACTTCAGGATATTGGTGAACAACCGCCTCAACCTGCCGGATTTTGGACGCGGTGGACTCCTTGGAGGAGCCCGGTGGGGTCGTGACCGTGATGGTAAAATCGCCATTGTCGGCCGAAGGAGCAAACTCGTAACCGACCCTGGACACGAGGGCTATTGCTGCAACGAAAGACGCCAAGGCAATCAGTAAGACTGTCTTGCGATATTTGAGGGAGGCGCGCAGCAAATGCCGGTATCCCGCCGTGACCAGTCCAAAGGCCTGATCGAATTTCTGGACCGCCTTCCCGATTGGTCCGCGTTTGGCGTCGGGATGAGAGGCCGGATCATACCAAACACTCGACATCATTGGGTCGAGGGTGAAGGCGACAAACAGCGAGATCAGCACAGCAACCGAAACGGTGACGCCGAACTGCAGAAAGAGGCGGCCCAGTATCCCGTCCATGAAGGCAACAGGCATGAACACGGCGATAATGGAAAAGGTCGTGGCCATCACTGCCAGGCCAATTTCGTCGGTTCCGTCGAGGGCGGCCTGGCGGTGCGATTTGCCCATGTGGAGATGCCGGGTGATATTTTCGCGCACAACGATCGCGTCATCGATCAAGATGCCGATAGCCAATGACAGGCCCAGCATCGTCATCAGGTTCAGCGTAAAGCCGAACAGGTGCAAAGCCACCATTGTACCAATCAGGGAGATCGGTAGAGTGAGGCCAGTTATGACTGTGGATCGCCAGGAATTGAGAAACAGGAAGACGATCACAACGGCCAGAACCGCGCCTTCTATGAGCATATTCTGCACGGCGTAGAAGGATTCTTTGACTGACTTTGCGTTATCGACAACCACCTCAATCTTGACCTCGGCTTTTGCGAGCTCATTCTCCATAAGCGATTGGATGGTTTGCTGGACTTCCTCAGCTACCCCGACCGTGTTGGCGCCTTGCGTCTTTACAACATCAACCGCAAGCGCGCGCTGACCATTCAGAATGGCGAGGCTGTCCGCATCGCCACTACCATCTTCAATGGTTGCGACATCGCTCAGATAAACCGGTTGCCCTCCCAAATTGCCGACAATGATGTCGCCAAAATCGTCCTTGTCCTCGATACGCCCGAGCACTTGCAAGGGCTGTACAAGACTGCCCTGCGTTACTGAACCCGCAGCCAAATCTTTATTGGCGTTTTGCAGGGCCGCGATCACCGTATTGGCGCTAATATTAAAGGCTGCAAGCCGATCAGGGTCGATCTCGATATTGAGCTGGCGTGGTACACCGCCAACCACCGAGGCACTGCCGACGCCTGATATGTTCGACAGACGTTTTGCAATGACATCTTCGGCCAATGTCGTCAGGTCGCGGTCGGACAGTGTGTCCGAGCTGACCGCCAGCGACATCATAGGCGCGGCACTTGGATCGAACCGCATGACTTGGGGATCGTCCGCCGCATCGGGCAACCCGGCCTTCACCGGGTCCAGCTTATCGCGCACTTCCTGGGCCTTGTCCTGCGAGTTTTCGCCCAGATTGAAAGACAGCGAGATCGTCGCGCGGCCTGTCTGGGCAGTCGATTGGACACTATCCAAGCCGGAAATGGTATTTACTGCGTCTTCAATAGGCTCGATGACATCGGCCTCGACCGTCTCCGGTGAAGCGCCAGGATAGTTCACGATCACAGTGACCATCGGCAAATCCACATCGGGCATCTGCTCGATCGGCAAGCGCTGATAAGAATAAATGCCAAACACCATGATGGCGACCATGATCATGGTCGCAAAGACCGGATGATTGACGCTGATGCGGGTCAGGAACATCGATTAGTCCTCGATCAACTTGAAGGGGTCGGCGGCGGAGAGTTGGGCAAGTGCGGCCGAGACGATGACATCGCCGGCATTGACGCCCGACAGCTCAATCATGCGCCCGCGATCCCATTTCATACCGGGCTCAACCGCTCGGCGTTGCAGGAATTGGCCCTCCAACACCAGGACGTAGCTACCTTCGGAATCTTCGCGCAGTACCTGGGACGGCAATGCGATCACGTCATGCTTTTCGCTGACCGTTACCGATCCGGTTGCAAACATGCCGCCTCGAAGGGCGTGGTCGGCATTTTTGATGCTGACATATATCTGCACCGCCCGTGTGCCTGACGCTGCAACCGGACCTACGCGCACGACCGTACCGGTGAATGTTCTGTGTTCGAGGCCACTGACCGTGATGCTCGCCGATTGCCCCGCTTCGACCAGGGTGCTGGCGCTCATCGAGGCAGAGGCCTGATATTCGATGCTGTCGATGTTCACGATCGTCACCAGGGATGCCCCAATAGCGACGGTCTGACCTGGCTCCACTGATCGGCTTGAAACGATCCCACTGATCGGTGCACGCACCGTAGCGTTGTCCAGCGCCAGCTGAGCGGATTTGACAACATTCTCCAGCGAAACGAGGTTGGCTCTAAGTGCTGCGGCCGACGAGCGCGCCTCTTCAAGCGCCGATGGGGTATTCAATCCTTGTTTTGCCAACTCTTCGGTGCGTTGAAGTTGTTGCTCGGAAAGTACAAGCTGAGCGCGCGTCGCTTCGGCAGTAGCCTGCTGCTGCTCCAACTGGATCAACAGGCTCTCGGTATCGATCTGCGCAATAATATCGCCTTCCCGCACGGTGTCGCCCGGCCGCACCTCAACACTGAGGACCTGGCCTCCCGCCTGCGCGGCGACATCAGACTGTCGAGCGGGCGCCAGCAGCCCCGAAACCTTTATGGTTTGCTGCATATTGGAAGGAGAAACCTGGGTCGTTTCCGACCGTCTGATCTGTTTGACAATTGGCGTTTGCCCGATGGAAACGGCGGCCTCCGGTTCCGGCCTGGTCATAACAAGGATCGTTGCACCCGCAACCGCAATGGTGAGCAGCAGCCATGGCAGGATTCTACGCTTCGGCACGGGGCCTGCGGTTTGCTCTGCGGTGGCCTCATCGCCGCGGCTCTGTGCCCATTCTGGTTTTTTAGGGTTGACCGTCATTTCGTCTTCCAATCGTTTGTTATCGCGCGCTACTGCTGAAACCGGACGGCCGTGAGGGACGACTTGGTTGCGTCAACGACGAAAAGCCCGGCCTGAGTGAGCGCCGTATTGCGGTTGGCTTCCAGGGTCGTGACGTTGCTGGCCAGGGCCGCCAATGTGGCAAAACCCTCGTGACCGAAAGCATCCGGCGCCTGCACGGAACTGATGTCGACAATCGAGAGACCGTATAGGTCGATCAGATTCCGCAGAAACGGATCATTGCCATCCAACATTCCGACCCGTGGTCGCTCACTGCCGAGTGCGCTGGACGCGGCCAGCGCGCGGTCATTTTTGGAGACCAGGATCAGCATCGGCTTTTCCGGCCGGCCGATGATCTCCATCTGCGAGGAGAAAACGTCGGTATCAATGTCCGGCGCTGCCAGAATGATACCGAGCTTTCTGAGCGGGATGCTCTTATTGGAGAGCTTGAGCTGACGCGCCGCCTCCATCACAAGGAATGCGCCCATGCTGTGTGCTGCGATATTGATCTGCTTTATACGCGGCTGTGCAGCCAGCAAATCGATCAGTTCTACGAGATCGCCGCGTGAGGCAATGCTGGCATCGCGATCAGCCATATAGCCCAGCAGACTCGCCTCCGATGGCCACGAAAAAAGAATAGTGGGCTCTTTCACGCCGGCATCGGCGGTGACCTGGGCTAGCCGGAACAGTGCCTCCTGGAAGGTCTGGTTATAGCCGTGAACATAGATGCCACTGGCCCCGCCTGGCGTTAGTCCTTGTTGTACGGCCTGCAGAAACGTCGACCGACTGAGCCGTTCACGGGAAACCACGACATATTCACTTGATAGGTCTGGACGACGACCGACGAAGTTGACACCTGCCGCCTGCCGTTTTGGCGGAACAGAGATCGTGTAACGCTCATAAGTCGGTTCGTTCGATCGAATGGCCGTGAAGCCACCATCGCCTGCCTGGAGGCGGTTGGTGACTGCAAGTATGCTGATTTCTTGCGTTGGGCGCACCGGAGCTTGCAGAGGTTGCAAGACCGTGGCCGTGGGCCTCGCCACGCAGCCGGCAAGGATGAACAACGTCAGCAACAGAGCCAGTGCGCGCGAGCCGACAAAATCCATGGCTAATATCCCAACGAAAACCGTCGAGACAGGCCAAGCCCGACCGTAAATTGGCTTTCTTCCTCGACGATCGGAGAGTCTGCAGCGCTACCAAGGAGCTGGCGATATGAGGCGCTAAGGGTGACAAAAGTGTCGGTAATGATCTCGTATTTGGCGGAGACGCTAAGGCTCGCCGACTTCGGCCCGCCTTCCGCCTGATAGGCGGCCAGCCTTCCACCTGTCGCGTTCGACTCATCCGCCGTAACGCCAAAATAGGTGTTCATGTAATCGTCGCCCGCAAAGCTCAAGGCGGGCCCACCCGTCAGGGTCAATTGCGGGGTAAGACGCCAGGAGAGGTTGGCCCCCACTGCGCCCAGGAAGTCCTCGGCACCGCCAAAGGCATATTGCAGCTTGGCGTAAAGCTCACCACTCAATCCGTCGGTCAATTCCATCTCGTAGCCGATACGGACGCCCGGTGCGTAGGTGGCATCAACATCGTTGAGACCTGCAAGCCAGTCATGGTCCCCGCTTATACGTTCGGAGACAAAATCCATGGCCGGAGATATGGAGAGGCCGCCCCGTGTTTTATTGACGTTGATCAATCCAGGGATGGTTAGCTTTTCGACTTCAACGATCGGGGAGAAGACCACGGTATAGTCGGATGCGCCTTCATAGGCAGGCTCAACACCCACGCCCAAGCCCAATTCGACGATGATGCCGGGCCCCTGCTTTGGCGCGACTAAATCGGGCGACGCACCGCCATAAAGATCGAAATCATTAGCGGCGACAGACGACGCTGGAAGCGCCACCATGAATGTGGAAATCAGGACCCTGGAGGTACGCATAATTGCTCCAATAGATTGCCATCCGATGGCAATCGGGGCATTTCAGCCCCATGCTTTTGAACTTGCTGTTGCTTGAGTTGGAGAGCGTTCCGAAGCAGAGGGTTGTTGCCTCGGAACGCCCCTCGCCAAATCTGTCAGGTCGGGCTGCAGAAGTGACGATTGCCGTCAGACCCAAGAAACGTGCCGGTTCTCGGATCGAAAGTTCGATATCGGTCGGCACAATACCGATGCCATTCCGCGCTCCAGGGTTCGAAGGCCGATTCCGTCGGCCGCTCGGCTGCCGCCACGATGACGCCGACAACTAGACCGACGATCGGCAGCGACATCTCCGGCCTGCCTCGCCATTCTGGATAACGATCTAGCTCCCCTTGCCCGACGTCAAAGTCCGGGCCCGGAGCTACGCCGGGGGCGCCTATGCCAGGACTTGAAAGAGGGGCCGCGGCCGGAGGAAATGGAAGCGGTCCCTGCGCATAGACCTGACAAGCACTCGCGCCCAGAACGGCAATGCCCAAAGCGAATACCGGCAATTGCACACGCAGCTTTTTCAACTGGCCTTTCCTTCGCGCGAAAAGACGATTGCGGTGACTTCTGGTACGACAGCGGCAATCGCCAGCCTTCGCGCTTCTTCGATGTCGGAGATTTTCATCTTGATAGCGATCTTGGCGGAGAGGGCGTTGATATAGTGAGCGCCGATCTCGGGAATATTGGACCATTCCCTGAGAACGATGCGCAGCACCTTGGCGGCCGCGTCAGACTGCAGCAGGCGCTCAAGGGCATCCATGGTGTTCTGGTTGGTTAGCTCGCCATCCAGGCAAAACTCTTCGATAACCTTGTCGAGCAGCTCGCGTTTTGAGGCGTAGTATCTGTAAATGACGCTTCTATTCAGGCCGAGCCGCCGGGTTACGCCAGACAGAGTGGCCTTGTCGAACTCCGTCGCGGAGAAGACCTCAAGCGCTGCCGCCGCCAATTTCTTAGGATCGCTGCGCAACCTGAAATTTGGTATCCGCCGCTCCCCCAACGCCCGGAGACCGTCAGTTAACATCTCCATCGCGATATCACTCCGCAGATCTTCGAGAGGGTTCGCAAACGTCGCCTGTAGGGCACGCCTACGCGCGCTCGAAAACGAACTGTTCGCCCTTGGGAGATGTGCCAATCACGCTATTACCGCTTACCGACAGCGTCATGCAGGCGTCCCCTTCCGGGATACCCACGATACAGAAGGCGCCATCCCGCACAGCCCAGGTCACGTTATTGCTGAAAAGACCCAGCTTGACCTGCCCGCTGCCGTCGGGGTTGAAAGTCATCTGCACTTCCGGCCCGTCTGGTACCTTGACACTCCAGGGCGCCCCATCAGCGAGCAGTGGCAGGTCCTGCGCTTGGACTTGCATTGTGGAAGCGCCGAACACGGCAAGCATAACCAGCAGTGCGAAATTTTTGAGCATGTCTATTCCTCATGAGCCCGTTCCAGCGACGGGCATGGAGGCTAGATAGCGCACGACTTCTCTGAGGGGTGTGGAGACATGTGCCTCCAGATTGCTGCATCCGATTGGACACATCCAGACACAAAACTTCGGTGCTCGGGCTATTCCACGATCACCATGCGGACGGGAGCGCTACAATTTGGAGCAGTCCGCCAGTTGGCCGGTTTTCAATCGTCAGCGATCCACCCAACCGCTCCACAATCTCGTTGGCTATGGTTAGCCCTAGACCAGCGCCCTTCGTGTTGCTTCGGCTGAAATCCGCGCGAAAGAAGGGCTCAAAGACTTGAGTCAGCATATGTTCGGGAATGCCCGGACCATTATCTTCAATGCGCACGAAAACCGTTTCGCCTTGTTGCTGAAGTGAAACGGTCGCACCACCACCATAGGTGGCTGCATTGGTGATGAGATTGCGCAGAGCCCGCCGAAGCGAAAGCGGCCCAGCATGGACCCAAGCATCTTCAAGAGTTCCTAGATCTACCGACAGATCAGCGGCGTTTAGCTCTTGCACAGTCTCTCGAACGAGCACGGCCATATCGACGCTTGTGTGATCTGCTGTTCCGCTTTCCTCACGAACCAAGCCGATGGCACTTTCGGCGATCTTTTCAAGCTCGTCGATATCGGAAAGCCAGTCGGCCTGGTCAGCATCCGGCAGCAATTCCGCCCGCAGGCGCATTCGCGTCATTGGCGTACGCAGATCGTGACCAGCAGCGGCGACCAATCGCATCCTAGCTTGCAGCGCCGACTTTAGCCGCCCCGAAAGGCTATTGAGTGACGCCTTAACCTGCCGAGCTTCTGCAGAACCTTCCACCTTGAGATGAGGCAATTCGCCGGACGGGTCAACGGAAGCAACAGCACGTTCGATAATGCTGTAGGGCTCGGTAACGCGGCGCGCCATAATAAGAGCAACCGATCCTACCCCGATTACCGTCACCGTCAGCCACGTTACTAGCACCAACCAGGCCGCTCCCGGCGGTGGGGGGATATCGGGGACGTCTATGGTCGCCCACCTGCCATTGGGCAACTGGTAGGCCGCAACACGGCGTTTAGTTGTGGGGTCCTCGATAATACGAGCACCGTCGACATGCCCTCCCCGCCAGGCTATCTCCTGTTGCAATCGTTGCGTTGGCACATCGAGGGTCAAGCCTGATGGTGGGGACACAGGCAAGGCATCGGTGTTCCCCAAGCCGACCAGAAACTCCGCCGCAGGACCAACGGATACATTCAGATCGGATCTAGTCACCACGACAAAACTAACGGCTACCGCTATCGCCAATACCGCCAACATGGAGGCCACGAGGATAAGCGCGATACGATTTTGCAACGACAACATCGGCATGGCTCCACAACGAAGCTCGGCCAGACCGAGCTTTCAGGATGCGACAGTGTTTCCTATTCCACGCCGTTAGGTCACTCAACATGCGCCGTTAAGAGTGCTGTGCCAGTCGATGGCTAACCTGCCATCAGCAATATCTAGACAAATATCTCCATCGATATCTACTTGACGGTCGTGAGGTATCGGCCAAGTACCAATTGCAATTGGCGATCGCGCGTGACCGGACGGGAAAGCTCAAATGGACGACAATCCTGCTTACATCCTGATTGTCGAGGACGATCGGCAAATTGCGACCTTGCTGGAGACATCCCTCGGCCGAGCGGGGTTCCGGACAAAGGCCGTGCACGATGGCAGGGCCATGGACAGGGTTTTCGATACTGAGAACCCTGATTTGATGCTGCTCGACGTCATGTTGCCGGGAGAAGACGGCCTTTCCATTGCCCGGCGCATGTTTGCGCGACGTCGTTGCCCGATCATCATGCTGACAGCAATGAATGACGAAACCGATCGCGTTGTTGGATTGGAACTCGGTGCTGACGACTACATTGCCAAACCGTTCAGTTCACGGGAGCTCATTGCTCGTATCCGCGCCGTTTTGCGGCGTGCCGATCATGGCTCCACATCGGCACCACCGGAAGAAATGCGCTCTTATCGGTTTGCGGGATGGCAATTGACCACCGTAAGCCGGCAATTAACGAGCCCGAACGGCGAGAAGGTGGAGCTGACCAGCGCTGAATTCTATCTGCTGACAGTCTTCTGCGAACGATCTCGCGAGATCCTGTCCCGGCCGCAGTTGCTGCGGTTGACCCATAATCGCGGTGTAGCCTCGGACGATCGCAGCATCGACACTCTCGTCAGCAGAATTCGCCGCAAGATCGAACCAGACCCCGCGCAGCCACAGCTTCTTAGAACTGTGCGGCTGGGCGGATATCAGTTCACCCCCACTGTGGAGGTCGTTCCGAACGCTGATGGTCAGGACCACCTTTCGGCTTGAAGGGCAGCAGCAAAATCCACTCGACCGCAGTGGCTGAATAGAAACAGAATCTGGGCCTCCCTGTCGCTGAGTTCGCTATTTCCGATTTCTGGATGACGCAGAAGGCTCTTATCCGGGGTCGGCGAGTACGACAAAGTCGGCATTGAACGGATAATCTCGGGCAACCGTAGTGGTACCCTGGCGCCAACAACCGGCCGGTCTCCCGGGCTTGATCATCCGTAGGGTGGAGACGGTGGCGGGACGTGGCCAGTGTGCCGTCTCAACTAACGATAGTCTGCTTTTGGGGTCCCATTGCGGACACTGCCGGAGGCTTGAGGCACGCATGTCATAGCTGGTGGGCGTCAACGACCATAGAGCCTGCAGCAACCTGCCTTTGCCTGTACATGGCGGTTCCCGCCTTGTCGAAGATGACGGCCCGTTCAGGGGCGAAGGTCAGAGGCAGGCTCTGGCCGATGCGCAATTCGTGGTCGCCGTCGAGCACGGCGAGCCAGGAGGCGCCCGAGGGCAGGCGCAGGCTGACATTGGTTTCGTTGCCGAGGCGCTCGACCAGGCTCACCTCGCCTGCCAGATTGCCGGAAGATTGCTCGAGCAGGTCATGCGGGCGGATGCCCAGGGTGACGGTGTCGCCCACTTTGAGGCTGGCGGGATCGGCCGGGACCTGGGTTGGACCTCCCGCCAACCCCGCCTTGGGGCCGCCTCATCGGCGGCCCCTTTTTCGAAGCCGGAAAACAATGTGTCGGCTCTGATAAACCGTTGTGATCAGGCCATCCCAACCTGGCGCCGGCTCTATGGACCTCAACGATCATGACATCGGGTTGGTTGACGCCCTTTGGACGAGTTGCAGAAGCTGGAAGTTCGTTTCGAACCTGGGCCCCGCAGCTTATGCAAATAGCAAAATACGACCCTGAGGTGCTGGCGGTGCATGTACGCCAGCACCTCAGGCAGACTGTCATTACGACTTGGAGGTCAATGACGATCTACTGTGACCTGGCTATGTGCACGTTCCATGCAGGGAACGTGTAGATATGACGCATATGTTCAAAATGCTCGCCAGAAGGGCGAAGGGTGGCGGCTGTTTCGAACAAGTCGCCAATGCCTCTTCGCGACCCGATTCATCGTCCATATTTGCAACGTGCGAAGCGTGGCCAAAAGAAAAGGCCCGACAAGCGGGCCCTTCCCAATTCAAGATAGGATCGACGGTTAGTCGAAGGTCTTCTCGGCAGTGAACGACACCTTGTAGGCGCTTTCGGTCGTTGCTTCGCCTTTGAGGCTGGAGGTGAAACCGCCGCCGGGAGCCCACTTGAGGCCCAAGGCCCCGTAGCCAACGCCGTCCTGGTTCAACGAGCTGCGCTTGATGCTATTGCCAAAGTAGCCGCCGACTTCGCCGGTGATTTCGACGGTTTCTGTGACTGCGGCGACCAACTGAACCGCGACCTGGACAGTGTCATAAGCGGCGGTGGTGCCAAACGCGTTGCCATGGAACCAACGACTGCCCAGGTTGATCTTGACGCCGTCAGTGATGTTGGCGCCGACCGAGCCGGCAAGACCGTACCCTTCCTTGCCGTATGCATCGACAAATTCCGCCGAAGCGGCGACGGTGAAGAAGTCGAGGCCAGCTTCCGCCGAAATTAGGGCATGGAGTTTCGAGTCGTCGATCACTTCGTTCTGGAGATAACCAAGCGCGGCGCGGACCTTGAATTGCTCGAAGCTGCCCGTAGCACCAGCGTGAACGCCATAGAAGTCGGCCTTGCCATCAAGGACGCCACCGGCAAATCCGGTGAGGTGGGCGGTGACGGCTTCACCGGCATAGCTCACAACACCAATCACGGTGCCGGCGCTGTTAGCGCCGCTAAGCGGAGCGCCGCCGGGGCCGATACGGCCAATCGAGGTGCCCTCAAGGTTTTCCAGAGCGGCACTGACCGAGATGCCGTTGCCAAGATCTGAAACGATCTGGATAACGTGGCCGCCAAAGCCATCTTCGTCGCCCTCGAGCAGAACGCCGTTGTCAACTTCATTGTTTGCGGCGACTCTGCGGTCATTGCGATCACTGACCGCGGAACGCTAAGGGCAGCCGACCTGGAGCTTATCTACGGCAAATTCATGCCTTACCGTGAATGTCCGCTATTGAGCGCCGCCTTCCAAAAGTTGACAGTAGGCTGGCGGTCCGCATCCTCCAACCTCCTAGCCGGGCTTGTCAGAGCAATCTAATCGACGGCCATCGAGTCGATTATCCTTTGTGACCGCTGTCAGCCCTGTCGTATTGGCGTAATCCCTGCCGTTGCCCACCGCTGGGACCGAACGGCGCCTTCGGCGTTCTAGTGATGCACCACCATCGGGAGTGGGTGCCGGAGAGATGGTTAACTAGAGGCGCTAAGCGTTAACAGGATGCGTCGAATGCAATGGATGCTGTCTCGATGAGAAATTTCCATCAGCTGGAGTTCGATCGAGCTGGAGCCCCCGCCCACATGGGGTGGCCCGGCCGGAGGACCCGTGGGATTTCTTTGGGGCACTATGGATATCCGGCGCTAAACTACCACCAGCTGGCGTCTGTCGCCCGTCAGGCATTTAGGCCGCGAAGCCGAGTGTGCAGGATGTGCAGGGTGTTTCCAACTCGCTCAGCCCTTTATGACGACACCCCACATAGATACCTTTTCATTACGCGTAAGAAGTCGGAAACACCCTGCACACCTCACCCACAATGCGGTTATCCCAGTGGCAGGATCAAGCCAATCAGCCCAATAAGGCGACAAGCGCGGTCAATCATCGTCCTGTGGTAGGAGACGAAGCCCCTTCCAGTGCTTGACCTGCTTGCCGTTAACGCGCGGACGGAACTCGGTGATGCGGTGCTGGGCGGCCACCTCGAGGTCCCGGTGGAAGTAGTTGGACGCGGAATAGACCACTGGCAGATCGCGCATCAGCACGAACTGATCATATGCCCGCCAGACGTCATCCCTTGGGGTCTTGGCCTCCGGGTCCAGTTCGCAGCACTCCCGCAGGAAGGCATTCAGAGGAGACGCAAGGTCAGCCATCTTTTCCGCGACTAGCTTGCTTTCTGCTGTGGCCGTGAATCGCCCATGCTCGTGCAGTCGCCGCCAGCCCTCGATGGACCAGTTCAGGATACCGGGTAGCTCGTCTTGAAGGGTCTTGCCCAGTGCGGGATCTTCTTGGCCGACGAATGATCGCTGCGTGGTCAAGGTGATGAGCCGGGCGATCAACGCCCCACTGACATCTGGCAATGGCGGCATCATGTTCGAGGCGATGAAGATGCGGATATCCAGCTTCCCGGTCCATGCGCCACCAATGTTCTTGCGCTCCACATCCACATCGTCCTCGCCGACAATACGCAGGATATTGCCCACGATATCTTGCCGGTCGGACTTAGCGCCGATGCGCATGTCGGCTACTGTGGCAAGGGACTTCCCGAGAGTAGCCTCCAGGCCGAAGCGCAGCCCAAGATCCGCCAGCTTGGGGCTACAAACGCTGCGCTTCCCCACGAGACTGGTCAGCGTCTTGGTAATGACGCCCTTGCCACCTCGGGTCGGACCCAGAATCATGAAGAACTTCTGCATCGATGTATCGGGCGTCAGCAGATAGCCGAACACCTCCTGCAGCAGGTCAATCTGTTCCGGGTCATGTTCCCAAACCTCGTTGCAGAACCGAAGCCACCGTTCTGGTGGAGACGCATCGGCGTCATAATCGTATGGCAGGCCGTTGCGCGTGAAGAACTGAGGCGTCGTTGCAGCAATTCGCCGGAAGGCAGATGCAGCAGCCCATTGCGGCAGGCCAATATCTCATCAGAAGGGTATTTTTCGCGCCCATCGTCCAGCCAGCACGGCGGCGCATAGGTGCCACGCTCGACATGGCAAATCGCGTTCAGGGCATCGACCACATTGCTGACCGACTTTGATGTTGGCGGGAAATCCCCGACCTCATGGAGAAACTTGAACACCTCCCCCCGAACCTTGTCTGCCTCTACGACTTCCTAGTGCGATCCGCGATGCACCAGCCAGTCGTTCTCATAGCGGATGAGGGTCGGGTAGACCTCTTCCCGGAAGCGCTTTGCAGACGCCATCGGTATATCCGGATCGAGCTGGCCTGTGGGTTTGCTCATCTGTCGGGCAAAGGACTCCACCTCGCGTTTGAGAGCATGCACGTTGCGCCACCCATTCTGCCTCCAGAAATCGAACAGGTCCTCGTAGGCTGGCCTATCCTTCTGCCGGAGCGCGAGCAGCGCTACCTTCTTGTCATCGGCGAACAGACCATTGAGTTCGGTGACCGGAAGCGCCCTGAACTTCTGCACGGCTATTGTCGCGGGGTCAGTCATTCTCATCTCCTATGAAGCGGTTCAGCGCTTCATCAGCATCGAAGTCTCCAGCGGCGTTGAGACCCAGCGCGGCGATCATGCGCGCATAGCCAGCCTCGGCCACCGCCCTGAACAACGTGGCCTTGGTGATGGGGAGCCGATGTCGAAATTAGCCGCTGCGGTCACAGAAGCCCAGCGACGGCGATTCATCTGCATGTGGTGTTCCGTGGCATATTCGGGATCACCGGCGCACCACTCGATGAACTCCTCCACCCCCGCCCCGGCCGTGGCATCGTGGCAAGCCATCATCAACGCCAGCCAGTCCCTGGGACCAGTGCCCGCGTAATCGCAGGGGTTTAGCACCGACAGCAGCTCCGCCAAGGTCTCATTGCCAATTGAGGCGGCAGCTACAGAAGGAGGCTTGGCGATCATCTGCGTGCCCAGTGATGCGACGAGGTCGGCAGGTGCTTCGGCAATGGTGATGCTGAAATCGAACCAAGCATCGACCACATAAGGTTTGCCGGTGTCGGGATGGATGCTGCCCGGCGCGACCACTTGGCCGCTGCTCTTAAAATCAATGCCCGGATACGCGCCGACCTTGGTCGGCAAATGAATGCCCACCGGGGCACGCCAATAGATGTGGTGACCACCGTCACCACGGCCGGACCAGACCATAGGCGTCTCTGGCAACGTGAAATCCTGAGCCAGCTTTGCCAGCGAGGCTTCACCACCATTGCGTGGGTCCGCGTCCACCACCAGCAAACCGCTCTGCCGGATGTTCACGCCGATATTGCAACCACGCCGCACAGCCTCCTTGATGGCGCTGGGCGGGTAGCGTTTCGCAGGCCACCCCTTCTCAATCGGAGATTTGCTTCGGGGCTTCAGCGGGAGGAAACGGATGCCCTGCCCGGCCATTGTGCGAAGAACAGCGACGTCGGTCATCGCGTTAGCCGCTGCCTCGCCCACATTACATCTGTGACACGTGCTTCGTTTCGGCAGAAAGACATGCCATCATAAAAGTGGAACCAGCCACGAAGCTTAACCTCGACTATACGGCCATCATTAAGCACCAGTTCGAGAATGGATCCCACGCTGGCAGGGATTTTGCCGTCCCACCATTCTGGTGACAACGGCAGATCTATCGATGTCTCGTGGACATTCCAGAGCCTTACCCACGCGTTGTAGGAAGCCAAAAGCTGCGTCAGATCCACCCAATCGACGCGCGTCCAGCGCCTGCTGAGTCGAGCTGGTGTCGGCGCGAATGCTCCATCACATAGTTTGCTTTTTAAGTCCTGAATATCCTCGTACCGCGACCAGTACTTATTATTCAGGCCGGGGATTTCATCGGAGAGGGTCATGGTAAACACTCCTTGTGGTCGGCTAGGCCGACATAGCCTCGGTGGGCAGCCACCAGTTCCGGTCCCTCCCGGCGCGCCAATAGTGTCGTTCGGTCGCAGCGAAAGGACATAGTTAAGCTGTATTGTCGCAACAGCAAAACGCTTGGTCAATGAACGCAAAGCGAGTGGAATACTGACGGGAAGCGATTCATGTCGCCGCTTATCTTAAAAAAGACTACCTCCCCTACATGCCGATATTTAGAGGGGCTTCAACGGGGCTCTGTGTGGGGCCAAATCGATATTAGCCACGCAAAAATTTTTAGAATAAAAAGTGACGGGCGCACCCTTTTAGCGTGGAAACCCGTCGAAATTGCTCGTTTAGTCGCCGCACGAAGAAAGGCCGCCGTTGGTAACGCGATGGTGCCGGCGAACCCCCAAGGCACCTCATCCCTCTTGCGGCCTCTCTTGTTGTCGAACGTAGAGCCCTGTCGCCTGAGCGACGCGGAAGTGTCTAGTCACCCCCACCCCTGACGAAAAATGCGTCTCGTCGAAGTGCTTCGGCCGGACGTACCAGACCTGGTTCACCGGCAGGACTGCGGCGACGATCGCGGCCGCCGCGGCCTGAAGCTTGCTACCGGTCAAGCCGATCTCATAATCCAGCCCGCCGCGGACGAACCAGTCTTGATGCTGCCGGACGAGATGGCCCACAACCTCCGAGAGATTTTTGGCGTCGACAGGAAGAACGGTGCCGCGTGGAGTCTCCTCGAGAGCGATTCTGGCCGCGATGGTGCCGACCCTGGCTCGCGAGGTCTCCGCCTTGTCCGTCATGATCTCAAGCGCGTCGAATTCTCGCTCGCCGGCCAAGTGCAGCAGACGCTCATGGCGAGGAGAGGCAAAGGCCGATAGAGCCCGCAGCCTCGTACCATCGGATACGGCCGCGGATAGCGGCACGGACTCATAGGGGCCCGATTCACCCGTCAGGACGCCGCGCAACGCCGACAGCAGAAGGTGCTCGTCCTCGGACTCCGCCGCGTCGAGAACCTGCTGAAGTTCCTCCTCCAGCGGGTAATACTGGAGCGCACTGGTGTAGCTGAGGAGCAATGGACTGAACGTCGAGAGTCCCGCTCGAACCGCATGGAACAGAGCTGGCTTCGCCAAGCCGGTGAGGTCGACCAGTGTCGTGCCTCGAAGATCGAGCGCAGCCCCATCTTGGTTGATCTGCTCGTAAAGAACTTCTTTGACGGGGACGCCGCGTTCCTGAAGAAGGTCGAGGATGGCGCCGGCGTTGCCATCGACGGCGTAGCGAACCGCCACGACCCTGCTGGGCGCCACCAAGTCGAGGATCCGCCGCAGCGACTCAGGCGCCCGCTCCTCGAAGCCCAAGCCGAGCACGAGGTCTTCCACCTCGAGGCCTTCGAGATCTCTTTCGCCGAGTTCAGTGACCTCAGGAGGAGTGGTCGCGCTCTCCGGTAGAGGCGACAGCGGCGCGTCGGTCGGATCGCTCGGGGGGAAGAACTCAGTCAATGCGGTTTGCCGATTGCGGGCAGTCCCGAGCCCTCGCGATGGAGCATCGAGACCACCAATGTCCGATTCCTCCGCATCGTCCTCGATCGAGGACTTGGAGAGGTTTCGGAGCAAGATATCGCGCCCGAGGGCGGGCTGATTGAGCCAACGCTCGAGGTCGTCGCCCGAAAGCTCGAACCTGTCCCGATCGGAAAGCCCAATGAAATTCGCGAGGCCGTAGATCTTGCGGAAAGTCAGCTTGAATTGCTGCACAGGATCGGAGTCATGGGTCTTCGTCCGGGCGGTGCCACCGGTGAAGACGAACACGCCCGCATCGACCAGCTCCCTGAGGCGGGTCATCTGCGCCTGAACATCACCGGTCGTCACCCTGACGTAGAGGGACGTGTACTGGCGGATACGGCCGGTGGGCTTTCCTTTTCCCGACTCCACCAGCAAGTGATGAGACGCCTCTGCGAATTGCAAGGCCACCGACTTCAGATCGCTGTGGCGTCGATCCAAGTGATAGAGATGACGCGCGCAGAAATCTCGGAAGACCTCGTGCTGGCGTTCGGGCGATATGGGCAGTGACAACTGGATGCCCGCCAACATCTCCTGATAGATTTGAATGACAGTTCCGATGTCGCCCACGCATACGCCCGCAAGGGCCCGCACGCCGTGGTACAACCGCTTCCTTTCCCTGGACCGGTTCTGCGACTGAGTTTCGACGATGGTCCTCGCAATGGTTTCGAGATCCACGTCCCCCAGCACCTGTGCGCTGCTCTGTTTCGGGTGACCGGGGAAGAGTCTCGCGCGAGCATCGAGGATGTCGTTCAAGAAGGTCTTGGCGCTTCGATCCTTGAGTCTGTTCTGAACGTCCGCGCCCAAGTCGAAGGTCGCGAAGTCGCGCCCCGCTGCGGCAGGATGGACCTTGCCGGGCGACTTGAGGCTCAGGAAAATGGTCTGGGCCTCGGACGTCAGCTTGAAGGCGCAATCGGTGTGCTGGAAGAGGAGCGAGGACAGCAGATCCTCGATGCGTTCCGCGTCGAGGTATCGGGTCGACACGTCGTCGAGCAGGAACAACACCTGCGCATCCTGCCAGATCGGGGAGGCATGGCGAACGGCGTTCGACAGCAGCGGGAAAGCGATATTGGGGTTGGTCGCCAGCCGAATGCCCGAATTGTTGCGGCTCACTCGGATCAGCAGATCGCTCATCGCACGTTCGAGCTGCTCGACGGTGCTGGTGGCAGCGATCTCGGGCCTGGGTTCGAGCGTCTCGGCGACTGCGCGAACTAAGGAAGCGCCAGCATCGAAGGCCAGCAGGCCCGGCTCGATGTCCTCCAGATGCGCCATGGCTCGTGCGGCCTGAACCGCGTAGGCGACCAGAAGTCGGGCAAGAAGCTCCTCCATGGAAGGCCTGCTTGCCTTGGGATCCACAGGGATCAGCCGCTGCGCCGATACGAAAAGCCCGACGTAGCCATCCTCCTTTATTCGGGCCAGTGCCTCGGCGTCGGTTTCTTCGGGAAGCACTGTTGCGCGTGCATGGAATTGGATGGATTGGAGCAGCATGGTCTTGCCGCAACCCCGCATGCCCGTCATCACGAGCGGTCCCGGCGCACCCACGCGATGCAACCAGGTGCCGCCAGGGTCAACGAGCAGCTGCGGCACGTACCATGCGTCAAGCGTCTGCGCATTGTACGATGCCGCGAATGTCCTGAGCACGGCCTGGTTGCGCCAGGGCCTCCAGGGCTCCGCCGTGCGATGATACTGCTCGCGTATGATCTTAATCATATCGTCGGCTGCGGGCGTCCGTTGGTTTTCCGTCACCGACGCGATGCTCTGAGCAATGATCTGAAGCTGAAGCCCCACGCGTCTGTCGAGATCGGGCGCCGCATCGCCTCTGGCGAGCAAACGCTCGGCCAGATCGTTGATGTGCTGCCCGATCCAGTGCAGATCGCCTTTGTAGTCGCCACCGGAGCGCCGGTCCTCGGCAACCGAACCGAGGTCGATCGCAACTGCACGGATGGCCGGTTCTATGGCGTCCGCTCGGCGCCTGCCCATCGGTAGCTCTTGGATGATGATGTTCGCGGCATGCAGGTCGTTGTGATGGACCTGCTGACGCTCGAACTCTTCCCGCATGCGAAACAGATCGCAGGCGATCTGCGCCGCCTGGGAGGCGCTAAGGTTGCCGTCCGCCCGGAGATGCTTGGCCAACGTCTCCCCTTCGACGAACTGGAGCACGGCGACATGGCAGGGCAACTCCAGTCCGTCGAAATCGACGACGTCGTCGAAGATGTCCTCCGCCTCGACGACGTGATCGGCGCCAACAGCGACCGCAGCGTGCCTTTCCATTTCCTCAGCGAAGTTCTTCCCGAACTTCTCGTAGAGGGCGGCAGGGCTCACTTTCAGGACCCTGGGCGTCCGGTTGAGTCCCGAGCGCGGGCGCGCCACGTACGTCGCCGCATAGAAGCCGCGTCCGATCGACCGCACCACATCGAAATTGCCGATCCGCTGCGGCACCTGCTCCAGCGGGAAGCCGTAGGCCTGGCCGCAGGTGGGGCATGCATCGTCCAGTCGCTTCGGCGCCTGATCGTACTCGGGACAGGTGAAGCAGCAATACCGACCGACTTCAGACACGAACTACCTCCACAGGACCGCTCCCGCTCTTCTCCCATGGCTCCGCGCACAGCGCCATGGAGCTCGACAGGCCCGCGCTGAACGAATCCCATGTTTCTTCTTCGCATCGAACCGAAGCGATCGGCGCCCCGGCCTTCACCCAAGATCCACTCTCGGCGAGCAGGATAACTCCGGCAGTATCCAGGAACCGCCCATCCTCGTCGTTCCCGCGAGCCGACAGAATTGCGGACCGAATGCCGCCCAGGTCGTACCGAATCCAACCATCGGATTGCGCGTGCACCGATCTGGAATGGCTGGCGGCGACCGAAACGACCTTGTCCTCCAAACCGCCCATCGACCCGCCCTGAGCGACGACGTTCTCGACGAACGCTTGCCGCAATTGCGTTCTCGTTGCGACCGATCCCCCTGCGATCTTCTGGCTCCAGGCGAGGCAGTCCCGTTCATGGCGAGCGAGCCAGTCGCCGGCATCCGAACTGAGCAGAAGGGACATGGCGAGAAGCGCCTCGCCACGACCGATGTATGGCTGCTGAGGGAGGCTTCCCGGCGTGAGGAAGCAAACGGCGTCGATGGAGCAGGCCCGTGCGATGCGGCAGAACCTTTGCGCGTTGTCCCGAGCGCTGACGAGGTCGCTGCCGAAATTGCCGTGCGGCCCGACCCGCACCTCGAGACCGACTGCTTCGATGCCCATGGCGAGCTTCTTGGAGAGAAGACTGGCGATGGCGAGCGCCGGGTTCGCCTGCGCACCGCGTTCCTGACGACGGGCGAACATCCTCGCGTCGGCCGGGGCGTAACGTCCCCCTGCGACCAGGTGTACGTAGCCGCAATTCAATATGACCTTTCGGGCCTGGTCGTCGTCCATCGATACCGCGTACCCGGGAATTTGGGCCAAGACATCGACGCCACCAGCGGGTCGGCCCGGCACGCCCAGCTTGGGCACGCGCTTGCCCGCACTGACGAGCGCCAAGGGAGCGATCAGCGTGGACAAGGACCCCGGCCCTCCGGTGGAGGCCAAGTCGGCGGTATTCGCTGCTGCGCGGAACTGATCGCCGGACCTGGCCAATGCGAGCGCCAAGTCCGCAACCTCGGCGTCGCTCAGTCCGTCGACCAGCGCCGCGTCGATCCAGCGATCGAACTCCACCTGTTCCATCTCTCGTCCCTTTCCTGCCGAACCGCGTGGGCTGCCTACCTCGCCAGCAACTTCACCCCGACGACGATCTTCTCCAGGACATTCAGATGCAACGGCTGCACGAGGAAGTCATGACCATCGACGCCACCATTGAACTCTCCCACAACCTCATCATCGGCACCACCGCCATCGCTGGCTTCATGGGATAACCCAACGCCAAGTCTACGGCTGCGCGGAGCGTGACTTTCTGCCTGTAATTCGCATCGGCGGCTTATCTGCTCAGGTAAGTCGACCTTGCTCTCTTGGATCGCTGACCAAGAAAGCCGAGCTCGACCTGCCGGTCCGGTCTGCGACTAGCGCCAAGAATTGACCACCAAAAATATCGGCGGCTCAATGGCTCATTCTGCATTTGGCAGACCGAAATTTAGCAGAGCGTCGAGAGACAGTGGCGTTCGGATCTCGCATTCCCAGATGATGAGCACTCGCCATCCGAGCTCCCGCAACGCGAGCTCGGTCCGTCGATCCCGCGCGACGTTCGCCTCGAACTTTTGCTGCCAGAAATCCGCGCGAGTCTTTGGAGTGGACGTTCGAGGACAGCCCTCATGGCGGTGCCAAAAGCAGCCATGGACGAATATGGCGAGATGCAAACGGGGCAGAACTATGTCGGGACGACCGGGCAGATCTTTGCGATGCAAGCGAAATCGGTAACCCAGCCGACGCAATGCGCGCCTGACCAAGAGCTCGGGTTGCGTGTCCTTGCCTTTCACCGCCCGCATGTTCTTGGAACGCGCAGCCGTCACCCCCAAGTCTCGGCCAACCGGCATCTCGTTCTCCAGCATTCATGGCCCGTCTGAACCGGGTGCTCTTGGCGTCGCGCATGTCCGCCGGTTAGATTCTTCCTTCGCACAAGCCAGTGCAAATCACGATTTCCTGCAATCTTGCCGGCTCGGTAACCTCTAATCTTGTAGACTGGCGTGCAAACCGCGCTGAATTCTTGCTTTTTGCAGGATGAAGTATATTGGATTTGCTGAGGGGACGACCGATGCGACCGATCTGCAGCGGTGACGAGTTGCGGTGAGCCTATTGACTAGCCCGAACATGAAAGTGGTTGACCTCTTCGCCGGGGCTGGCGGGTTTTCGCTCGCCGCCGTGCAAGCAGGGGCCGAGATCGTGTTCGCGGTCGAATTCGACAAGAACGCCGCCGACACCTACAAAAAGAACATAGCCGTCCCACACCGCAGCCCTAACGTCGTGGTCTACAATCGGGACATCACTTCGTTGTGCGCAGCTGGGTTGGCCGAAGTGCATTTCTCGTCCGGGGACGCTTGCGACCTGCTGCTCGGCGGCCCCCCCTGCCAAGGCTTCTCGGCCCACCGCATCAAGGGTGCTGGCATCGCCGACCCGCGCAATAAGCTGATTCACGAGTATTTCGAGTTCGTCGCCAAGTTGCAGCCCAGGGCTTTTCTCATGGAGAATGTGCCCGGCATGCTCTGGGACAGGCACAAGGACTACGTCGAAGAGTTCTATCGCCGAGCCCGAGACAACGACTATCAGATCTTCGTCCCGGTGAAGCTGGATGCCCGCGACTACGGTACGCCGCAGAGGCGCCACCGGGTGTTCATTCTCGGCCTGCGCCAAGACGTCGACGCAACGGATTTCCAGTGGCCGCCTCCGACGTCGCACTCGTCCTCTGAGGACGAAATCAAGAGCGGCAAAAAAGCTTGGGTATCCTGTGCATCGGCATTCACACCGGCACGTCCTGGCGATCCCAACGACGTGCATATGAAGCATGGTCCTACCCTTACCGCAGCGTTCGCGAACACTCCCCATGATGGAGGTAGCCGCGCGGATTCGGGTCGAGAACTGCCCTGTCATGCCAACCATGACGGCCATAGCGATGTGTATGGTCGGATCGACTCCCGGGCGCCGGCACCAACGATGACGACCGCTTGCATCAATCCGTCCAAGGGTCGGTTCGTTCATCCTCGACTTGACCACGGCATCACTCCGCGGCAAGCGGCCCGTATCCAGACTTTCCCAGATGACTTCGAGTTCGAAGGCGGACTGATGTCAGCGGGCAAGCAGATCGGGAACGCTGTGCCGATTGTGCTCGGCGAAGCGTTGATACGCCATATCCAAAAACTGTTGGCCGCCGAACGCAACGTCGGCGCGCACGACGCTCGGCCTGTCTTGAGGGCGGCCGAATGAAAACGGTAAGCTTCAAGACCCGGGCACGCACTGTCGACCATCTAGGCCGCGAGCAGATCGCCGACGTGCCCACCGCCATTTCCGAACTCTGGAAGAATTCGTATGACGCCTACGCCCGGTCGGTTTCGCTGACGATCTTCGACGCGGCGCCTCTGGTCGTGACCATCGCCGACGACGGCCATGGGATGAACGTGGACGAGCTCGTCGATCGCTGGCTGGTCGTCGGCACCGAATCCAAGCTGTTCGGCGACGGTAGATCGGACGAGGACCGCGATGGTCTGGAGCCACGGACGCGCCAGGGCCAGAAGGGCATCGGTCGCCTCTCCTCCGCCCATCTCGGCCCATTGATGCTGCTGGTCACGAAACGCCGGCAGCAGAGGATGGCCGCGGCACTGCTCGATTGGCGCCTTTTCGAGAACCCGTATCTTATCCTGACCGACATCGAGATCCCGGTGATCGAGTTCGACGACGGGTCCGAGATCGCCGACTTCCTGCCTCTGATGGCCGAGGCTTTGCTCGAGAACGTGCTCGGGAAAGGCAGCGTGGACGAGCGGTCGAGCAGAATGGTGGACGCCTGGGACAGGTACGATCTGGCCGTGCAGGCTGAAGCGGGCAGCGGCGAAAGAGCCGTGCCGTCCCAGTCCATCGTGGCGGCCTGCAGATCGTTCGTGTTGACCGACGATCACATGGCGCCATGGGGCGTGTGGTCCGGGGAGAGCGAGAAGGGCACCGTGATGGTGGTGTCGGGTGCCAGCGAAGAATTCGCCGCCTTGCTTCCCGCCAACGCGTCGTTAGCCACGGCGAAGGACGACAAGGTAAGGTTCGAGACGACCTTGGGCAGCTTCGTCGATCCGCTCTTCGACGCCGCACGGCCCGAGGTCAATGCCGCTAATCCCGACTTCCAATACGGTGTCTTCGTCTCTTCGGACGGGCTGTCGAGCAAGGTCATCGGTTCGGCGGCGGAATTCAATCGGTCGCTCACGGATCGAATGGAGCACATCGTCGATGGCCGCATCGACGAGAAGGGTGTCTTCAGGGGACAGATCAAGTCGTTCGGCAAGTGGCGCAAGGTCGGCACCGAATACGAGATCAGACCGCCCAAGGAATTCGTTCTACCCACCGGACCGGGATCTGCGCTTGGCCCGATCGATGTCTATTTCGCGACGTTCGAGCAGGAGCAGAAGAACTCCACACATACTCCTATCGATTATGAATACCTCAAGAAGCACGCCTCCCCCCATGCCGGCCTCATGATCTACCGCAACGGCCTGCGTGTGCTGCCTTACGGCCGCGAGGACAACGACTTCTTCGAAATCGAAAAGCGCCGCAGCACCCACGCTGGGCGCGAGTACTGGAATGCCCGGAGGATCTTCGGGCGCATCGCGATCAGCAGGGAGCACAATCCCAATCTCAAGGACAAGGCTGGTCGTGAGGGATTCATCGTCAACAAGGCGGCCAAGTCCCTCAAGACGCTGATCATCAACATTCTCAGATCGTCGGCATTGGATTATTTCGGCACAAATGCCGACGATCGCGTTCCGCAGTTGGCAGAGACACAACGCAATTTTGCCGAGTTCAAAGCCAAGGAGGCGCAAGCCAAGCTGCGCCAGAAACAGCGCATGCAGTTCAGGAAGAATTTGAGGGCTCGGACCGCGAGCATTCCTTCTGTGTCTGAACGCCTGCGTGCCGATATTGCGGCAACCCGTATCGAGGTGGCCGACGACATTCCCGTCGCTCAAGAGCGACTCGAGGCGGCCCAGGCCAACGTGGCAGAGCTGCGCCTGCCTGGTGCGCCATCTCCGCTCGGCACACTCGAGGATGAGTACCGATCCTATCGCCGCTCGATGACCGATTTGAACCAGATGGTTGCCGATTTCTCTGCCAGCATTGCCAGTGCAGTCGAGCGCATTCATCCGCCTTCGCCCGAAGATATCGTGCTCAAGCAGATCCAGCGCAATGAGGGCCAGCTTACCTCGCGGGTGACGCGCTGGTCCAAGGAGATCCGGGTACTGCAGGACGCCGAACGCGTCCGCATTGGCGACCTTGTGACAGAACGCAACAAGCTCCTGCGCGAGGAGACCACGCCGCTCATCGAGCAGACCAGCAGTGGCAGGATGTCGTTGACAGCCGCGTCCCGCTCGGTCGTTGAGGCCAAGAACAAGATCGATGCCGAGAACGAACTGCTGTTCCAAAACTACATTCTGGCGCTCGAGAACCTCAAAGACAGCATCGACATTCAGGCGATCGCCATCCTGGGCGGCGACGAGAACAGCGAGCTCCGCAGCACTGTCGATCGTCTGAACGGCTTGGCCCAATTGGGCATCACCGTCGAATTCCTCGACCATGAGCTCCATTCCCATGATGCCGTTATCGACGACGGCATTCAGCGGCTGAAGAAGAAGCTGGGCAAGGATAAAGATCTCGACCAGCTCGCCACCGGTTATGCCGGCCTCAAGCAGATCCTCGATTTCTTGGGGCCGTTGCGGATGGCCGGCCGACCGCAGCCTCGGGACATCGGCGGCGACTACATCCACCAGTACGTCTCGGAATTCTTCGGTCGCACCATGGCCACCAGCGGCATCGAGTTCGTCGCGACGCCGGCATTCAGACGCTTCAGCGTCTTCGACCAGCCATCGCGCCTGCTGCCGGTCTTCGTGAACCTCGTCAACAACAGCATCTACTGGTTGGTCAATGCCCGTGTGGACGATCCCAAGATCGTGTTCGACGTTCGTGACGACGAGGTCATCGTGGCCGACAACGGTCCTGGCGTGGAGGAGATGGACCTCAAGCGTCTGTTCTCCTTGTTCTTCACCAGGAAGATCGAGGGCGGACGAGGGGTGGGGCTCTATCTTTCCCAGGCCAATCTGGCCGCGGGCGGTCACACGATCGGTTATGTGCAGGACGACGACAAGAAGATCCTGTCGGGCGCGAATTTCGCGATGAAGTTCCGGGGGGCGAATATCAATGACTGAACTGGCAATGGCTGGGGAGCCCAAGCCGACGTTTACCGATCTGGTCAAGCAGGCCTTCATCGACCCGATCAGGTCGGTGCTGATCATCGACGACCAATACCCGACTTGGGAGCAGATCTTCGGCGACGAGGGCTACGATTCCGCCGACAAGACCCGATGGACATCGAAGAGCAAGATCCTGAAGGTGATCAAGCAGTTCAGGAACGTGTCGCCAGCGCTGACTGTGGACATCCATGACGGCCAGCATAACGAGCAGATCGGCAATTACCTGCACCAGTCCGACCTTTTGGTGCTGGACTATCAACTTGAGAAGAACGAGCCGCACGGCGTCCGTGCGGCTGAGATCATCGCGGATCTTCTGAACAACAATCACTTCAATCTGGTGATGATTCACACTGCGATCGGCGACCTGGTCGATCCATTCAACGCCATCCTGATGTCACTGCTCACGCCGTTGACAATCCCGGCGGGCAGGGTGGCTCAGGGCCTGGTATTGATCGAAGCGCTAGAGGATAGCGGTGACCAGGGTTTCGCGAACGTGCTCGAGGAACTGAAGGCGGCGCTGAATGCGACGGCCTACGTGGCACTCCAGCGCCATGTGATGAGTGACGGCAAGCCGGCCGAATTTATGAAGTCGGCACTCGAGTTGACAGCATATCGCGAAATCGCGGACCGAGCTGGCTGGAATGTCAATGATAGCCTCAAGGTAATGGAATGGGGCATGTCGTTGCACAACGATAAGGTTGCAGCCTACGAAGCGCCGCCGAGGGACCTGCGGTGGAGTGTGCCGGGGAGTCGTCGCAAGGCTTGGATACGGACTAACGGCGGCTTCATCGCCTTCGCCGACAAGAAGAACACCGAACTGCTGAAAATCCTCCAGGCTGCGATCGAGGATTGGCGTCCGTCCCCGTCGAGGCTCATGTCCTCCCGCATTCGCGCCGAGATCAGCAAGCAGGGCGCCGGTGCCGAGGACAATGCGCTGAGCGACAAGCACGCGTACTGGCAGTACTACCAAGAGCTTCGCAGCGCCCCGCTAGACACTTCGCCCGTCGCTCACAAGAATCGCCGAAAGACGCTTCTCGAGAGCCACGCCGCTCGTCATACCGAGCGTCTTCTGGATCTGATCGGCGAGAAGGCGGTCTCTTTCGGCCTCCAGGTGCTGGAGGCGGATCCGAGCGAAGCGAACGCGAAACGACCAGGGTTCTCAAAGCATTACGCGATCAAGTCCTCGGTCAAGGAAAGGGATAAGGCGCTGGCACACTACAACGCGCACATCTCAACCAAGCAAATCTCGGGCTGGCATCTCCATCCCGGCCACATCTTCAAGTTCGATCAGGAGATGTGGGTCTGCCTTTCGCCGTCTTGCGACCTGGTTCCCATGCAGAAGACCACTGCAGCCGTTCGCGATTCCAGTGAGGCTTCGGTGAAGCCGTTCGTTGCTGTCAGGCTCACTCCGAAGCCGAAATACTCGAGCGCCGAGGTGAATTCCAACACGCTGATATTCTTGATGGAAGGCAACGCTATCAAGACGTACAGCGTCTATCCCCGGGGCGGCGAGTTCGGTTCGCCCATTTGGAGGCTGTTCATGGCCAAGGACTATGGCAAGTTCGAGATCGGCGAGGACAGGACCGCCGATCTCGAGCTCAGCTATCTTTCCGGTAAGGGGCAGAAGATGGAAGTCGAGCCCGTAAAAGCCCGATTGGTCGGCCAGTTGCGATACGAATACGCGTTGAACCTGATCCAGAAATTGGGCGTCGAATTCACCAGGATCGGTCTCGACTTCTCCGCGCCAGCGGACTGAGATCTCAGATCCGAACATAGGAGTAGAGGCGAATGCCGCTTCGTGATGCAGGTGTAAAGATTCGCTGGGACGACGGCATTCGCGAGTTGCGCGACCTGGAGGAGGCGCAGGCCTCATCCGAGGATGGCATCTACCTGAACCACGCCTATGCCGACTATCGCGGCGTTCCGATGGACGAGGCGGTCGAATGCGTTGAAGAGGAGGCCCAATTGCTTGCCGATCTGGCAAAAGCCGATTGGGACACCGACGAGGCCGAGGAGATCGTCGAGGAGAACATGGGGGCAATGGGGCCGACCTCGTACCTCGATCCCGGTGTCGCTGGCTTGGTCATGGCTATCTCCGCCCTTGGGGGCACGCCCATCAGCTCATGCAACGGCGGCATCGTCGGAATTTCCGAGCACCGAAGCGACGTTCCCAACATCCTGTTCACGGCACCGCCCGAGACCATGGACAAGATCATCCCGCTCGCCAAGGCGAGCGAGGTGGGCCTAATCTTCAACGAGGGATATGCCGAGGCGTTCGTCGATAGGCTGCCGAATTTTCATCGGCTCGCTAGGAGGTTATTGGATTTGCCACCTTTTGGCATCG
Source organism: Devosia yakushimensis (assembly GCF_030159855.1). NCBI lineage: Bacteria > Pseudomonadati > Pseudomonadota > Alphaproteobacteria > Hyphomicrobiales > Devosiaceae > Devosia > Devosia yakushimensis. Next base: position 3,525,555 of record NZ_BSNG01000001.1, read on the forward strand.
CGCCCAGCGACGGGGACTAAAGCGGAAGAATGGAGCGGAGCGGCTTCAGCATCGTGATCAATGAGGTCGATATCGTGCCACAGGTGTTCGAACCCTGGATGCTAAGCGCACGACTGCGACAGAATTAATTGCGCACAGAAGGAAGTAGGTATGGCTTGGCAGTCCCACTCGACCCGACGCTCGCCAAGTCAACACGGATGTCCGCTTTTCGGGACTGTTCTCAGCCGCGTGAACGGCCGAAATGAGGGCGCGAAGCAGCCATCTCGCTTTACAGCCGCAATCAGCGATCTGACCAGGCCGAGACCATGTGTGCCAAGGACCGCCGCAGGAGAACAGCCTGGCGCCGAATGGTCTCGTCCATAATGACGTCGTCATCCAATAGACCCACGGCGAGAGCCTCATAGCGAATGGCGATGCCCTGGAGCGTGGTGGCGGGCACGCACGCGATCTGCTCGCATAGCCGCTCCAGGTCGGTCCGAGCATCAGACCATGCCGTCCAGACACGAGGCGTGTCCTGCTGCTGCCATTGGCGATAGAGATTGCGAACCCGGCGCTTTTGCCGTTCCAGCTCAAGCCCAAGACTGATCAGGTCGTGGTCACCGAGATATTCTGCTTATTGGGACAGTGTGAACCCAGCCGGGGACAGAGCCAGCATGGCGCTTGCTACAATCACCTGCCGTCGTGTTGCTCTAGCCATGTCTGCTCTCGTCCATTGCTGGACGGACAAAGCGGTGATTTGCAGAACAAGTCTATGCGCCGCATGATACCGGTTCGGACTTAGCCCAGGTTCTTGACGAAGGCCGAGAACAACGATTGCGGATCGGCATTGAGCGCTTGGGCAATAGCCAAAAACTCCACGACATCGATGCGTCGTTCACCGCCCTCATACTTTGCGACAAAGGACTGCGGCCGACCGATCAGGCTGGCCACATCGGCTTGGGTCAGCCCCTGAGATTTGCGCTGGGCAGCGAGCAGCTCTCGCAGAACCTGATATTCTGGACTGTGGATGGAGCTGCTCATTCCGCGCCTAGAGGGACGATGAGCGCAGCAAGTTGATCCTATTGCGGGATTATCCCAAATAGGGATTTATTCATCTCTCTATGGTCTTTTGCCCACTTGGCTACCACCAGCAGAAGCCCATGACCGCAGCTGCAGCTTTCGCCTCCCGCACACTTCGGGTCTATCTTGAAGATGGAACGCCCCAAGGGCTCATCGCCATCGATGCCGGTAATTGGACAGGGAAAATACTCTGTGCGCCGGCCAGCCGCGTCAAACAGCTGCTCAAGAGATCCGAAGCAGCCCATGGCGGGATCTATGTCATGATCGGCGAGGATATGGAGCGGCCCGGCGGCAAGCTGACCTATATCGGGGAAGCCGATGATGTCGCCAGCCGTATGCGAACTCATCTGCACCGGAACACGATGGACTTTGAGCGCCTCGCCCTTGTTGTGACGGTCAATAACAGCTTGGATAAGTCGCGCAGCCGTTTCCTGGAGAGCCAATTACTCAAGCGGGTAAGTGAGGCCGGCCGAGCGCGTTTGGCGAACCAGCGGTTTCCAGAATACGAGGGTCTTTCTGAATTTGACCGAGTGGATATGGAAACGTTCATCGAGCAGGCGCTGCTCATCCTGCCGCTGTTTGGCTTTGACATCTTCCGGCAGTTGAGCCCCGATAGAGTCCTTCCTTCTCAATTCCCCTCAGCCAGCAGTGACATTTTCGTCTTTGCCACTGGCGAGGCATCGGCCAGCGCCCCCGAGACTGATGATGGGTTTGTTGTTCTAGCCGGCTCTACAGCCCGACGAACCACCACAGCTACCTTGCCGGACACCTATCGGAGTTTGCGGGAGCAACTCCGTGCACGAGGGGCGCTTGCTGCGACCCCAGCAGGATCGCTCCTCTTTACTCAGGATGTTGTCTTCACCAGCCCCTCCGCTGCTGCTGCCATTGTCGCTGGCCGCAGTGCGAGCGGACCGCACGAATGGAAACATGAACCCTCGGGCCTACTGCTCAAGGATTGGAAAGCGGACGCGATAGGGGGTTAGCGTCCCGTATCTGACCGCAACACACTACAATCGCCAATATTGATCGCCACAAAGGCTCACACAGCCCGTTATCGGAGCTCCATGGCGTCCAAGCACCAGTCTGAGTGGTAATCCCGCCGTTGGCCGCCTGTGCGCTCACGTTGGCCTTTGGCCCTTCCCTGCCAGATACGCAGCCCATGCGTCCATGAGAGAACGGCGCTTCGCCAGATAGTCAGACCGATTGTATGCCTGCTCAACTGCATTGCCCACGGCATGCGCCAACGAGGCTTCGATCAGCTCACGAGGATAGTCCGTTTCGTCACGCGCCCAGGTAGAAAACGTTGCTCGGAAGCCGTGCACAGTCTCGCCGGTACCACGGATGCCGCGCAGGCACTGCAGCATCGCCATATTGGAGAGCTTCCCGCGGGGGCCAGGGAATACCAAGTCACTGGTACGTTCCATGGACTTCAGCAACTTTACCGCCTCGCTCGACAGCGCCACGCGATGCTCGGCCCCTGCCTTCATGCGCTCGGCCGGGATGATCCATGTCGCAGCATCCAGGTCGATCTCGTTCCACCGGGCCCCGATGATTTCGCCAGTCCGGCTGGCACAGAGAATGAGCAGGATTAGAGCCTTTGCGCTAATACTCTCCAGCTTACGCAGATCGGCCATCAGGCCGCGCATCTCCGCATGGGGAACGGCCTTGTGGTGCTCGATCTTCTGCACCTTGCCGATGGCGGGCAGCAGATGGCTCAATTCACCACCCTGCCAGCGCGCCGGGTTCTCACCGGCCCGGTACTTCTTGGCCCCGGCCCAACCCAGCACCTTCTCAATGCGGCCACGCAACCGGCTGGCGGTCTCTGGCTTGGTCAGCCAGATCGGCTTGAGGATCTTATAGACATGGTCGACCGTCACCTGGTCGACCGGCAGCTTGCCGATCACTGGTCCGGCATACATGCGCAAGGTACTTTCCCACTGATCGATATGCTTCTGGTTCTTCCAGCTCGCCCGGTGGCCTTCGATATACTCCCCGGCGCACCATGCGAAGGTGGGGACGTCCGATTGGACTTGGCGTTCCAGCCGTAGGCTCTCCTTGACCGCGCGACGCTCCTCGATCGGGCTGCCGCCATTGACCAGCTTAGCCCGCTCCACCACCGCCAGTTCCTTAGCGCGGCTCAGCGGTACGTCGCTGGCCCGACCCAAGCCGATCCAATGGGTCTTGCCGTTGCGGCTATAGCGGAACACCCAGCTGCGGGTGCCCTGCTCACGGATCTGCAGATAGAGCTGGTTGTCGACGCGGTGCGTTCCATTGTCGCTGAGCGCCGCCACCTGCTGGGCAGACAGCGCGCGCTTGCCCTGGGCCATCGTAACCTCCGACTGGTTAAGTCGGGCGGACCATCGCTCTGCTCGGGGGACAAGTCCAGTGGATAAGGACCTACGAGCCGACCTACGGTCTGAGCACAGTGGGAGACGGCCGGATTCTGGGCACATATTGCGTTTCGGGCGGAGAAACCCGCCGCAGAAAGCCCCGAACAGAGGGGTGCCGGACGGAAATTGCTCGCCTATTGCGCCAACGTGGAGAAACTGCCGGAAAGGGATAAATGGCGGAGAGAAAGGGATTCGAACCCTTGAGACGGTTCCCCGCCTACACACTTTCCAGGCGTGCGCCTTCGACCACTCGGCCATCTCTCCGCATCGCCTTATCCCCGGGCTGGAATCGCCGGAGGGGCCGACGGTCAGGCCGGCGCGAGCGAGGCGCAATATACTTATCAACGGGTTCGGCGCAAGGGATCACGTCAAAGAGATGACGATTGTTTTTCATGAGGGCGCTCCCCATCTTGTGGGGCGACCCGCCCGCATGGCAAAAGAAGGTTGTGCACGGGAGGAACGGGTAAGCCAGCCACACCTTATCCCCGTCCAGCACAGGGAAAGCGGATGCGGCTTATTTTGCGAATTGCCGGTACCTGGCTGATCGGCCTGGCGCTGGTTCTGCTGGTTATCGATGGCACCCGCTCGCTGGGCGCCAATGCAGTGATGTTCACGAGCCTCGCCGATGCCTGGACCCAGGTGCATGGGGCAAGCCTTGATGCAGTGCGCAGCTTTTTCGATAGCCGGTTCTTTGCCGACCTGCTGGAGCGGGGGCTTGATGCGCTGCTGACCTATCCGGCTTTCGCCGTGTTCGGCGTACCCGGAATCGTCCTGGCGCTGGCCGGGCGGACACCCCGGCGCGAGCGCTTCGTGCGGCAGGACCAGATCTGATTTCTTCGCCTTTACGGCATGAAAGGAAGCATCCCATGTTCTTTAAATCCAAGCCCAGCACTCTTCCCGCCGCTGCCGATGCGCTGCCGGGCCGCGACACGCAAATGCCTGTGGCCGCTCAGCATTATGTCAATGGCGCAGCGCTCAAGGGACCCTATCCGGTTGAAGCCGAGACAATCTATTTCGGGCTGGGATGCTTCTGGGGCGCCGAACGCCTGTTCTGGCAATTGCCCGGCGTGAGCGTGACCGCGGTGGGCTATCAGGGCGGCAGCACGCCCAACCCGACCTATGAGGAAGTATGTTCGGGGATGACCGGGCATACCGAGGCGGTCAAGGTGGTCTATGACCCCGGGACGATCAGCCTTGAGACCCTGCTCAAGACCTTCTGGGAGGAGCACGACCCGACCCAGGGCATGCGGCAGGGCAATGATGTGGGCACGCAATATCGCTCGGCCATCTATACCACGACGCCCGAACAGGCGGAGGCCGTGGCAGCCAGCAAGGCGGTCTATCAGGCCGCTTTGACGGCGCGGGGGCTGGGCGCCATCACCACCGAGATATCCCCGGCCGGCGAATTCTATTATGCGGAAACTTATCACCAGCAATATCTGGCGAAGAATCCGAACGGCTATTGCGGCCTGGCGGGCACGGGCGTCTCGTGCCCGATCGGTACGGGCGTTGCCGCCGAATAGGGCAAGAATCGGCTAAGATCCTACGCCGATCCGGTTCACCGGATCGGCGTTTTGGTTAGCAGACTGTTAGCATTGAGCATGACACATCCCCTCATCATGCATCGCCCGGGCTTCGAGGCGTTCATCCTGAGCCTGCCGCGCGCGACCCTGGTGCGGCAATGGCGGGACGATTCGGTGGGCAAGATCGGCGGCAAGGTTTTCGCCCTGCTCGATCGCGACCCCGGCGATATCTGGCTCAAGGTTTCCGACATGGCCTATGAGCTGTTGACCGAGCTGGATGGCATCAGGCCGGCACCCTATTTCGCCCGGGCGGGATGGGTGGCGATCTCAGCCGAAAGTCCGCTGAGCGAAGATGAGATCAAAGCCTATCTCGTCGAGGCGCACCGGTTGGTGACGCTGCGGCTGACGCGGAAGGCGCGGGCGGAACTGGGGCTCTGACGGTTTTGGACGGATGGATTGGGGCTCTCAACCTACGGCCCGGGCCGCACCTGGTAGACATTGAGCGGACCTGGCGTGCTGACATTTTCCAGCCAGTCGGGCAGCGCGCCCGTGGGGGCGAGGCGCACGAAGCTGTCGGGGGCGGCGTCGGGCTGGCCATCCATTTCGGGCATGGGATCGCAGGTGACGACCAGGGTGATGCCGCGCGCCTGTAAAATCCCGCGCGCCGCTGCGATCGGGCCGTTGAAGAAGCGATAGGTATCGAGCAGGCCCTGATTGTTGCGGTGATAGGGGGCCGAGACCACGGCATGGGGCGTGTAGAGCAGCATGAAGGCCCCCATGTCATGCGGGGTCATGATGCGCTCGGGCGGCAGGCCGGCCAGATCGGCATAGGCGGCGGGGACCAGGCAGGTATTGGCCGAAGCCGGGCCGGCTGCAAAAGTGGCCGCGGCGGGGATTGTCGTGAGCGCCAGATTGACCAGGGCCGCCCAGAGCAGGCCGGTCAGGCTCAGCCAGGCGCCAGCCAGGCCCACAATGCTGGCGGGGCTGGCATGACGGAGATAATGGGCCCGGGCGGCAAGGATCAGCCAGGCCCCAGCCGGGCCGACAAATGCCAGGCTAAGGCGCAGGCCGCGCACCTGAATGAAGGCCACAGCCATGGCCACGGCGAAAAAAGCCAGCATGATCAGCCAGGCGGCGCGCTTTTCGCCCCTGGCCTGCCAGGCAGCGCAGAGCGTGGCGGCCAGTGCGATAGCGGCCGGGATGGTGGCCGAAACGACGTAGAACGGCTGCCGGACCAGGGCGGCCAAGAGCGGCAGGGCTTCGCCGACACGGGACAGCCAGCGCTCGACCAGCCAGGGATCGACCCCGGCATAGGGGCCCGAAAGGCAGTGCGGGAAGAGCGCCCCGACCAAGACCAGAACGGCGGCGCCGGCGGGGATGGCGGCAGCCAGCCGCAGGGGCCAGCCGGCCCGATGCAAGGGCAAGAGGGTAAGGCCGGCAAGCCCCAGCCCGGCCCCGAGGGCGGCCATGGCATAGACAATGGAATTGGCATCGCATGCCGGCACGAACCAGAGCGCGGGCGGCAAGGCGAGGCCGAGATGGATCAAAGTGCCCAGACCGAAGGCGAGGCCGAAATTGCGCACGGCGGCATTGTGGTCCGGCGAGGCCACGAACAGAACGCCGAAGACCAGGATGGCCGAGACCACAATGGGCAGGCTTTCGGTGCCGATGGCGAGCGAGGTGGCGGCGGCAAGACCGGCCCAGAGCGCCTGATACGGCCGGCTCAAGGCGTGCAGACTAGCCAGCACCGTCAGCTGGGCGAGGATGAACTGGACGGAGTGGTGATCGATGCGGCCGAAGTCGAATTCGCTGAATGTCACCACCGAAAAGACCGGCAGCAGCATGGCCGGCAGCACGCCCTGCCGACCGACCAGACGCAGCGCCAGGCGGCCATTGAGCCAGGTGAACAGGGCCAGCAGCAGCATGGGCCAGATATAACCGGCGGCGATTTCGGCCCCCTGGGAACCGGCGAAGGGCCGCGCCAGCAGCACCAGCAGGGCAATGGGCAGGTCGATCAGCCGGGACCAATGCATATCGGCGCCGAAGGGCGTGTTGAGGCGATATTGGGTGTGGTCGGACCAGTTCTGGCCATTGAGGAAATCGCGCACCACCACCATGCGCATGGCATCGTCATTATCGGCGAACAAGGGCTGGCCGGAACCGACCTGATGGGCGCGCAGGGCCAAGAGCGTGATAGCGAGGAGGAGGATGCCTGCCCATAGCAAGAGATCGGACCTGAGCGGTGCCTGCATTGTCGTCGCCCCCGATGGCGCCACGATGCGCCGGGATTGGGATAGCGCCGGGGGTGTTAAGGGCGGGCTAAGGGGAGGCCGCGGGGCTCGATGCCGGTGGCCGTGCCAGGATATTCACCCCAACCACAATCGCCTTCCTCGGGCCTGACCCGAGGACCATTCGCCGCTTGTGCCGGGCTGAGAATGGCCCTCGGGTCGAGCCCGAGGGAGGCTTGGTGGGTGGGAGGGATGGTGTTCTTTTCCCAGTGGGGCAAAACACCGCCATTCCGGCCTGCGCCGGGATGACATCGAGAGTGGAGTGGGTCTTGGAGGCCCGCTACTCGCCGGCCGCGATATTCTCCCCAACCACAATCGTCTTCCTCGGGCTTGACCCGAGGACCGTTCGCCGCTTGTGCCGGGTTGAGAATGGTCCTCGGGGCGAGCCCGAGGGAGGCGTGGTGGGTGGGATGGTGCTCTTCGTCGGATAGCCGCCCGATATCATCCATGACATCCGAAACGCGCATTGCCTTGTCGGCACCGGCAAAGAAAAAGGCGGCAGGGTTGGCTGCCGCCGAGTTGTCAGGGAGAAAACGAGCGCGCGCTTCTGCGCGCGAGGCTGTTGCCACACACGCATTTTGGCGCGGGAGGATTATCCGCTATGCGCGGGGCTGGGGAACAATGCGCAGATAGGGCTTCAGTTCCTTCCAGCCTTCGGGGTACTTGGCCTTGGCCGCCTCGTTGGAAACGGCCGGCACGATGATGACATCCTCGCCCTGCTTCCAATTGACCGGGGTGGCGACCTGGTGCTTGGCGGTGAGCTGCAGGCTATCGATGACGCGCAGGACCTCATCGAAATTGCGGCCGGTGGAGGCGGGATATTCGATCTTGAGCTTGACCTTCTTGTCCGGCCCGATGACGAAAAGGCTGCGCACGGTCAGCGTATTGTCGGCATTGGGATGGATCATGTCATAGAGGCGGGCAACTTCGCCCTTGGTATCGGCCAGAAGCGGGAAATTGAGCGACGACCCCTGGGTTTCCTCGATATCCTTGGCCCAGCCGGCGTGATCTTCGAGCTTGTCGACGGAAAGGCCAATGGCCTTGACGCCGCGCTTGTCGAATTCGGGCTTGAGCTTGGCGGTGTAGCCCAATTCGGTGGTGCAGACCGGGGTGAAGTTCTTGGGGTGGCTGAACAGCACTGCCCAGGAGCCATCGATATAGTCATGGAAATGGATGGTGCCCTCGGTGGATTCGAGGGTGAAATCGGGGGCGGTATCGCCAATCAGAATTGCCATCGTGTGATCCTTGTGCGCCGAAGCGACGGGGTGGTCTGTGCTGAAAACAGAATATCGTACTGCGCGCTGCGCATATAAGCGGAGCGGTGCGAAATCTTTTTATGTTGTGACCGGCGAGAACGCCATGGCGTTCCAACGGGATGGCGTGAGGCAGGATGGGGGCGGGAATGGGCCTTGGGGCTCGGGTGCCGCGATCCAATACCCTCCCCCTTGAGGGGAGGGAGGCCAAATCGGGGCTCATCTGGCATGGCGCGAACGCTGGGGCCGTTTATTGCGTATTGACCGTAGCCGGAGTGGTGGCGGGCGTCGGCGCGCCATTGGTCCAGGTGACCTGCTCGCCGGCGAGCGGAATGACCGACAGGCTCATCTTGCCCGAGCCCTGCTGCAATTCGCGGGCATGGCCGAGATAGATCAGAGAATTGTTGGCGGCGTCATAGATGCGGGTGACGCGCAGCGACTTCCAGATCAGCGAGCGGCCTTCGCGGAAGATTTCCTCCCCGCCGGGGCGGAGGGAAATATTGCCGATAGTGAGGGGGCCGACCACCGAGCAATCGAGGGCGGAATAGGAGGGATCCTCGAACCAATTGCCCTGGCTGATGCGATCGATGAAGGAGCGGTTGAAATAGGCCAGGTGGCACACGACACCATTGACCCCCGGATCGGCCACCGCATCGATGGCGATGTCATTGCCGGTCCAGTCGACGCCGACGCTGCCGACCTGGCGGCTATCGCCACAGGCAGCAAGGGAGACCGCGGCAAAGGCGGCAATGGCAAGGGCGGCGAGACGGTTCATGGGCAGGTCTCCGTGGGTTGCGGACAATAAGTGGGGACATTTGTCCGCGCGGCAAGTGGCAGGGCCATGAATGTGGAAGCCGCGCCGGCCTAAAGCGCGTCGCGATCTCAAGGATTGGCTCTGTGCGCTTTAGATTCCTTGTTTGACGCATGTCCTTATCCCCTAAACTGGGGCCCACTTAGGGAGACATGCGCTAGCGCCGCTCGCGGCGGAGGTAATATTCGAGCAGGCGGATCAGCAGGGAGAGGGAAACGGTCATGGTGAGATAGAGGAAGGCCACCACATTGTAGGTTTCAAAGAACAGGAATGTGCTGGAGGAATAGACCTTGCCCAATTGGGTGATGTCCTGCACGCCCAGGGCCGAAACCAGCGCCGAATCCTTGACCATGGAGACGAAGTCATTGCCCAGGGGCGGCAGGATGGTGCGCAGGGCTTGCGGAGCGATGACGAGGCGGAAGCATTGCCGGCGCGACAGGCCCAGCGCCCAGGCTGCCTCGACCTGGCCCCGGTTCACCGCCTCGATGCCGGCGCGGAAAATCTCGGCGATGAAGGCCGAATAGCAGATGGTGAGCGCGACGATGGCGCGCCAGGCGAAATCAAACTGGCGGATGGTGATGGCGCCGCCAAAGGGTTCGAGCAGCCAATTGAGCGTTGCCACAAGGGCCGGGGCGCCGACAAAGGCGACGTAGAAGAGAAAGACCAGCACGGGAATGCCGCGGATGATCTCGACATAGAAGGTGGCCAATTCCCGCAGGAGGCGATTGCCCGAAGTGCGGGCCAGGGCGACGAGAAGCCCCAGCGCCGTCGCGGCGGCAAAGGCGACCCCGGTGACCCAGAGCGTGGTGATTATGCCGCCCGAGAGCGCCTTGAAAATGGTGTTGTAGCCCTGATTGGTCCGGATCAGCCAGAGGCCGAGCACGAAGAGCAGCACAATGGCCAGCAGCCACCAGGGCAGGCGGGCAAGGATGGAGGGCGGGCGGGGCTTATAGGTCATGGACTATTGGTCACCGAGGCCGGGTCGACCCCGCCCCTCAGGGGAGAAGTCGACGGCCCAGCCGGCGGGTGAGGCGACGATAGAGCACCCTGATAGAGGATAAGCCACGCCGCCTATTGCGCCGCGTTGTATTCGTAGAACCACTTCTGCTGGAGCTTATCCATGGTGCCGTCGGCCTTGATGGCGGCGATGGCGGCGTTGATGGGGTCGAGCAGATCGGAACCCTGGGTGAGGATGAAGCCGAAATCCTCGGCGCCGAGCGGGCCGCCGATGACTTTGAAAGCGCCCGGATTGGCGCCGATATAGCCATTGGCCGAGGTCTGGTCCATCAGCACGGTATCGACATCGCCCGCCTGCAGCGCCGAAACCGAGGTACCGAAGGTGTCGAACAGCTTGATGCGCGGATTGGTCTCCTCGCCATCGAGGACATTGTAGACCGCGACATAGAAATTGGTGGTGCCGGCCTGGGCGCCGATCAGCAGATCGGGATCGGCGGCGAAGCCTTCGGCATCGGTGAAGCGGGCTTCGTCGGCGCGCACCAGCATATATTGCTCGCTGGTGAGATAGGGATCGGAGAAATCGATCAGCTCGGCCCGTTCCTCATTGATGGTGATGCCATCCATGCCCACTTCGAACTGGCCATCGCGCACTGCCTGGATCATCACATCCCAGCTGGACAGCTGCCAATCGACCTTGGCATTGAGGCGCTTGGCGATCTCGTTGAAGAGATCGTATTCAAGGCCCACGCCCTCCCCGGTCTTGGGGTCGACGAAATTGAGCGGCACATAGGCATTTTCGGTGACGGCGACGATGGTGCGGCCATCGAGGTCGGGCAGGGCATCCTGCGCCTGGACGGTGACGGCGCCGAATGCCAGCGAGGCCGCGGCGGTGGCGAGCAACTTGAGAAGCGAGGACATGAGGCGGCGTTCTCCCGGAAGGTTTTGCCGGCAAGACTAGACCGGACGGGCCGGATTTGGGAATGGGGTTGGTGGGGCCGCAGAGGGAAGTATTTCTTTTGGGGCGGTCATCCTGCCTCGTTCCACGCACAGGGCAGTCCTCGGGCCTGACCCGAGGACTGCCATGTCGAGGTGGCCCTCGGGTCAAGCCCGAGGGAGACGCAGAGATTGATTGCAGCATTGCGGCGAGAGCCGAGCCGGTGTCATGGATTCCGGCCTGCGCCGGAATGACATTGTGAGTAAGATAGCGCCTTACGACTCGTCGACCGTCTCAGCCTTGGGACCGCGTTCCTGCACCGATTTGATGCAGTTCTTGGCGCTGGATTTGGATTTGTAGGTTTCGGACCGCACCATGGTTTCGTTATTGGCGGCAACGAAGCGCACGAAGGTCTGGCCGTCCTTGGAGGCGGCGAGCTCGAAGCGGTAGCCCTTGCCCTCTTCGCCCTTGGTCAGATCGACAATGGCGGCGCCGGGCGCGTTCTTCTTGATCGAGTCGATGCAGTTCTGCGCGCTGGCCTTGGATTTGTAAGTTTCCGACCAGACCATGGTTTCGCTGTTGTAGACGAATTTGGCGACGAATTCGCCGTTCTTGGCAGCAGTGATCTTGAACTTATGCGCCATGACGCTTGGCTCTCCCTCAAGGAGCGACGCGACGGCGCGTCGCTTTCCATGGGTGAAGACTAGCGCAAGACGGCAGAAAAGAAAGAGCCTTACGAATCAAGCCGTAGACGAGCGGTCGATATGGCCCAGATCGCGGTCGGGATCGATGCGATCGCGTACCAATTGCTTGAGCTGCTTGACGTCGGGGAAGCCGCCATCGCGCTTGCGTTCCCAGATCAATTCGCCATCGAGCACGATTTCGAAAATGCCGCCGGTGCCGGGCACCAGGGTCACCGCACCCATTTCAAGGCTGAAGGTGGAGAGCACTTCGGAGGCCATCCAGGCCGAGCGGAGCAGCCAATTGCACTGGGTGCAATAGGTGATGGTGAGAATAGGCTTGCTCATCGGGCCGCCTTGCTCCGCTTGAGATCGGCCGGTTCGACCAAGGAGGCCAGGATCTGATCGACCAGGTCGAGATCCTGCCGCTTGCCGGCGGCCTGCTGCTGCAGATCGACCAGGTAGGAGGTGGTGTAGTAGAGTCGCCGCGCCAGCATGGTGGCGATGTGGAGGGCAAATTCGGGGCGCTTGTCGAGAAAGGTCAGCGCGTCGGGAATTTCATAGGCCTCGACTGATGACAGCGCCTTGACGCTGGCCGAATGGGGCATGTCGAGCAGCACCGCCATTTCCCCGAAGATCGAGCCGGGTTCATCGACATGGGTGACCTGGGTGCGCTCGCGGATGACCTCCACCTGCCCCTCGACCAGCACATAGAGCCGGCCCAGCCGCTCACCCTCGGGCAGCATGAGCTGGCCCGGCTTGAAGGCGGCCAGCTTGAGCCCCTGACAATAATCCAAAATATCGGTCATGCGCCCCTCCGGCCTTGCCGCAGGGTATATTGCCCAAAGTGATGACATGGTCAAAGCAAAGCCGCCCGGCAGGAACCGGACGGCTTCGGGGGCAGGCTTGACTACGGAGCTCCCACCCCATCCCGCCCCCAAGGGGGTGGGAATGGCGAAGCGGTGCTAGTTCACCCAGACGACGGCGCGGCTGGTGCTTTCCACCAAAGCCGGGCGGCCATCGATATAGACATAGGAATAGCTGGACTGGGGCACCGGGGTCAGCGCCACGTCGGGCGGCACCACATAGCCCACCACCACATCGCCTTCGATGGTGACGGGATCGATCGGGTTGGCCAGGGCGTAATCGACATAGGTCTGGGTCACCAGATAGCCGGGCGATTGCACCAGGGTGCGGCTCTGCAGATCGACGATCCAGACGCGGTCATTGGCATAGAGATAGCCATAGGCCGGGTCGGCCTCGACCGGATAGATGGTGATTTCGGGCGGCACGACATAGCCGATATCGACGCCGCCATCGAGATAGATGGGCTCGACCGGGTGCGCGCCGGCATAATCGATAATGGGCGTGCCGATACCGGTGCCGATGCTGGCGCCGGCAAAGCCGCCGACAAACCCGGCCTCGACATCGGCTTCGGTGCCGATCAGCACATCCTGGGCATAGGCTGGCATGGCGACGCCAAGCGCCAGCGCGGCCATGGAGGCCAGAAGAAGCTTTTTCATTTTGTCTGATCCTTTCAAGGGAGTGGACAAGCCACCCATTGCGGATGCGCGAGGGAACCCGCGCAATTGCCGCCCCGTGCTGGATCAAACGGGGGGTGGAGGGCTTGGTTCCTGATGGGTGGGCGGGAAGCGGACCGGTGTGGCGGACGGGCCACAGGGGGTGTCCCCGAGGATGATTTCCACACACAGCGTCATTCCCGCGCAGGCGGGAATCCACTTTTCTGGACTTGCCTCGGCAGACAGAATGGATTCCCGCCTACGCGGGAATGACGTTGTGGTTGGCGAAGGGAGTGCGGATGGGGGTGGCCGGGCCAGGCCGGCAATCAAAGATAGGCCGTGACCCTTGGCGGCTCCATCTGCTTGTCCGCTATGCCATCCTCATAGGTGATCGGCACCAGGGCCAGCTCCTCCGGCGGGACATCGTCCAGCACAGCCAGATTGAGCGCATAGAACCAGCCGCCCATCTGGTCGAGAAAGCCCTTGGAATAGACCTGCACGCCGCAGGTCTTGCAGAAATAGTGATGGATATGGCCGGGCGGCCAGAGGGAATCGGGGGCGCGGTAATCGGAGAGATTGCCGGCCCCAGTCAGCAGGCGAATATCGTCGGTGCCGACAAAGCTCTTCCAATAGCGTGTCTTGGCGCAATAGGTGCAGTTGCAACGGCGCGATTCACTGGCCAGATCGACATCGGCCTCGAAGGTGACGGCGCCGCAATGGCAGGAAGCGCGGTGGGTTTGTTTCATGATTGCTCTCCTTATGCTGCGGCCGGGCTGACGCCATAGCGCAGCAGGACCGTGTCTGATCCGTCAAAAGTCCGCATTTCCAAACGCTGCAGGCCGGCGGGGCCGGCATGCTCGAAGGCGGGCACGCCCCGGCCGAGCAGGACATTGCCCACTAGGACATGGATTTCATCGACAAGCCCGGCCGTCAGCAGGCCGTTCCACAGCACATGGCTGCCAAAGACCAGGATATCGCTGCCCTGGCCCTGCCTGAGGGCGGCGATGCGCTCATTCGCAACGGCACGGCGGACCAGTTCGGCGTCGCTCCAGCCGCCGGTCAGGGGCTGGGGCAGGCTATCGGAGACGACGAGCTTGGGCAGGGCGGTATTGAGCCGGGAGATTTCCCGCAGGGTTTCGGGCGCTTCCGGATTGTCCGCTACCCCCGGCCAGAAAGCCCGGAACATGGCAAAGGTGGTGGCGCCGAAGAGCAGGTGCCCGGCGGCTTCGAGGCGCTCCAGATTATATCGGTTAAAGACCTCGTCCATGGGCATGCCGGCAAGATCGCCGCCCTCGCCGGCACAGAAGCCGTCGAGGGAAACCAGAGTGGAAACGATCAGTTTGGCCATGATGCTATCCTTGGTTGCGGCGGCTCAGGCGGGATTGGCGCGGGAAAAATCCACCTGCTTGTCGAGGCATTCGGTCCAGCCGCCCAGATGGCTGTCGCGCTCCTCGATTCTGGCAAAGGGGGCCTGGTGGAAGCGCTGGTGGGTGACGCCATCGGCTTCGCTCAGCGTGATGGTGATGTCGTTGCGATCGGTGAGGCCGGAGCCCTGTTCCCAGGCAAAGCTCATGACGATTTTGCGGTTTGGCACAATTTCTTTGAACGTGCCGCCGAACCAGCCATCGGGGTAATGGGGGGAGCGGATCACGCCGCGATAGGCGCCGCCGACGCGGAAATCGACGACATAGCTGGGGCAGGTGAAGTCCTTGGGGCCGAACCAGCGCTTGAGCAGTTCCGCATCGCTCCAGAGGCGGAAAACCAGGGCGGCCGGCGCGGCAAAGCTGCGGTCGATGAAAAGCTCCGTATCGGCCATGGTTTCAGTTTTTTGCGGCATCGGACTGTCCTTTGGTGAGGTCCTTGATGAGGGCATCCATCTTGTCAAAGCCCTCGTCCCAGAATTTGCGGTAATGCTCGAGCCAGGTGGCAAGGTCCTTGAGGGGCGCGCCCTCGAGGCGGACCGGGCGCCATTGGGCGGTGCGGCTGCGCGAGACCAGGCCCGCCTGTTCGAGCACCTTGAGATGGCGGGAAATGGCCGGCAGGCTGATATCGAAGGGCTCGGCCAATTCATTGACCGTGGCTTCGCCATGCCCGAGCCGGGCGAGGATGGCCCGCCGGGTTGGATCGGCCAGGGCGGCGAGCGTGGTGCTTAGCGGATCGGTCTGCATTTAACGCATCCGTTAATTAACATAATCGTTAAATATAACAGCTGCGGATGGGAGTCAAGGCGGGCTCTGGAAAGCGCCGGGGCCGGCGGACTAAAGCTGCTTTTCGATGGCCGGAGCGAGATCGGCGGGCAGAATAGTGGGCGCGAAGCGCTCGGCCACCTTGCCGTCCTTGCCGACGAGGAATTTGGCGAAATTCCACTCGATATCGCCGGGATGCTCGGCCTTGAGCCAGGTGTAAAGCGGGCTTTCGCCTGATCCATTGACGTCGAGCTTGGCAAAAAGCGGGAAGGTCACGTCATAGGTGAGCGAGCAGAATTCGGCGATCTCCTCGGCGCTGCCGGGCTCCTGCCCCATGAACTGATTGCAGGGAAACCCCAGGATCACCAGGCCCTGATCCTTATACCGCCGATAAAGCGCCTCCAGCCCCTCATATTGCGGAGTCAGCCCGCATTTACTGGCGGTATTGACGATAAGCACGGGATGGCCGGCATAGGCGGCGAGGGGCTGAGGGGTGTTGTCGAGCAGGGGCAGGGTGAAGTCGGCGAGCTGGGTCATCGAAGCATCCGGAACGAGTCGCTGTCAGCATAGCGGTTCACGCGCGGCGCGAGAAGGCGCGCCAAGGCGCCCGCCGGCACGGGCCTCCGGGGAAAAATTTGGACGAGCGGGCCCCGAGGCGGTCTCGCCTCTGGTAATTTTGAAAAGTGAGACGAAAGCCGCCTCGGGGCGCCGGGACTTTATCGGACGGCGCGATGGTAACCCCAGCGGATTGCCGTAGCGCCCCGCCCGAAAGTCACCTCCGCTCGACCCAAAAGGCGGCGCGACCCGCCCTTCCCCGGCTGGCCTTCGGACACCGGTCGCTGCAGCGCCGCCCGTATCCCGAAAGCTGGGCAGCATTTTAGGCCGGGTTGCGGACCAGGGCATAAGCGGGATAATTTTTGCCTTATCGGTTACGGAATTGCTCCATGCGCTTGGCGAGCTTGTCGCGCAGATCGAGCATTCTGGCCTTATAGGCGGCATAATCGGGATCGGCATGCGGCGCCGGGGCCGCACTCAATTTCGGCCGCAGCCGCTGCACCGGCAGGGGCGCGTCGCCCTCCACTTTCCAGACAAAGGCATTGAGCGCGCCGCGCCACTCTGCATTGGCCGCCTCCCAGGCATCAAGCCCGGCCAGCGTCTGGCCGAGCTGAGTGAGCAGGCCGCCATGATCGGGCGCCGCCATCAGCAGCACTTCGCCCCGACCCAAAAAGACCTGCGCATTGCGCAACAGCGCCTCGGCCACGCTGATCGTCTGCGCCGAAACCGGCGCCTGTGGGCGCCTAGCCGCCACGGCGGCAATCTGGGCGTGCAGCGCAGTCAGCCGCAACCAAAGCGCTTCATGGCGCGCAGCCAAGGCATGGGTGACACGGGGCGGGGTTCTGGACCGGGACAAGTGGGGACTCCTGATGCGGCGGGATGCCGGACAGGAGAGGGTAAGGCGGGGTGGAGGGGCGGGGATTAGTTTGGAAGTCTTAGGTGGCAACCTATTCAGCCAGCCTTTTGAAATATGTAAACCGACCTGATTATGTCCGTGTAGTTCACATGGCCAACGACTTCGTGGTCGTCCGTTTCTTCAACATCTTTCCAGGTTCGGTCAATAATAGCCCTGACCATGGCAAAAAGATGCGACGGGCGTGAGCGGTACCGACCAACCTTGCCAGTGATGCTTCCACTCAGGGTGGGGACTAAAAAAATGGACTCTAGAGGTTCGAACGCGTCGAACGAACTCTCCGGAACAGAATCGTCCTCATCGTATTCCACGTCGCCGACATGTATCAGTATCTCCTTTTCAGTCAGAATGGCGGCGGCAAAATCCTTCATATTGTACCACACTCCACCTCTGCTTATTATCGGCAGTGACCTTATGTCAGCGCCACATTCTAAGATGATTTCTGCGCTTAGCGCCTTCCTTCCGCTGTCGAATTCGAGCTTCGAAAGCGCAGTGCTTTGTTCGCCGGCCCAAGGCTTTAGTATGTCCAGCGAGACAATGGCCCTGCCGCTATCACGTGCGGCCGTCTGGACCTCACCCCTAATGATGCCCAGCAAGTGGGGGACAGCCTGAATTCGGAAGCCACCTGCCGTCAGAACTCCCCCGCGATCTGAGCTCCCGTAGGACGGCCAAAGTGCTGCTCGTCCAACCAAGTCACCACCTACGTCGCTGATAGGGCAGGTGAGTGTGTTGACGACGTCGGGTCGCAATGATGCGATTGATCTCCTGGTTCTCTTAGCAAGCGCCATTGCCGATATTGTGAGCCAGTCACCCGCTGTCACCACAGCTGTTGCTCCAGCGTCTGTTACGACACAAAGCGTAACTTCCGACGCGGGCACAAGGTATTCGACTAGCTCCTCCAATGAAGAAAAATTGACATCGTATCGTCCCAACGTTGAGAACATGTTGGAATCGTCCACGCGGTCCGTGATGAATTCAAATTTGCCGTCCGAATTCGGATTTCCCTTAAGCTTGATTTCAACAATTGTGCCGCCAAGCTTAGGCGCCTCGCTAGAGGTTGCGGGCGAAAGTATTGGCCGCGACGCGAGACCATTTCCAAAGGTTAGTTTCAAAGCGTTGCTACTCGCGTCGTCGTGGCGCCGCGAAATGACATTCACGACGTCACCAAGCATGAATACCGAAAAAAAACCTATGCCAAAACGACCAATAGGCTTGATGCCCGTCGCCGCAAGTCCAGGAAATTCCTCAACCATTGCGCTGGACATCCAAAATGACGTTCCGAAATCAATGAGGGATGTCGTTAGGACTCGCTCTGACATGCCGACGCCATCATCTTCTACGCGTAGCCAGTACCCATCGGATTTCTCAGTGATGCTGACATTCACGCATCCCCAATTTGGCATCTGCATGAGACGTCGACGTGCGTCGATTGCGTCGACTGCATTTTGAAGTAGTTCGCGTAGCGGCGCCCACCAATCGTTGCCATACAGTCGATTGCCGCCGAACGTAGCGACGACGCGGGGCACATCTGAAACATGCAGCCGAGTATCTACAGGCTTCCAGCCGGAAACAGGTATGTCTGCCGCCAATTCAGAAGCGCGGGACACGGACCTAATGCGACGGGCCCTGAGTCCCGGCCGTTCGGCTTCTCTAAGCATAAGGTCCGTGTCATGAAGTTCCCTGTCCGCAAGCAGAAAAGCGTCATAACCCAGCCACCAGCTCTCGGCCTCTTGGACAGGACATGGTTCCCCGGCCGAGAAATGAAGGGCGTCGCCCTGTAACCTTGGAAAGCTCAGGCGCCCCTGGAACTGCCAATGCAGCTTTGAGAGTCCTTCTGGGCGGTCGAGTGACCTTACAAAAGGGGGCGCTCGACGCCTGTCTAGATGTGTAGCGTCGGCTACTCGCAGCAGCGCAGCCAACTTTAGGATATCGACATCATTTCCCGTCGTTGGCGGCATTGCTCCAAGGTGTTTGTTCAACTCCTGTCCAACGCGAGAAATTGACCACCAGTGACTGTGGGCGATGACCCCAATAGTAGGACCGTAGAAGCGGCGTAGGTCATTCTCTTCTATTAGATATTCATGCTGAGCCGGGGCGCTATCATAACCACTTGGAGTGTCCCACCCCGAAGTTGCCAGGGTCTGCGCCGTGCGCGCATGCAAGTTGCGTAGAACGTCCACTAATATCTGACTCTCGTCGGCGGAGACCGACTTCGCTGCCCTCAGCGCGGCCAAATCCTTCCATTCAGGAAGCGCTCGCACCTCTGCGATGCCCCCTGGGTATGCCGCTAGCGTCATGGCCGCGTCGTGGAGCAACACCGCTCCGCCAAACACAAACGCCTCTGGGGGATTTAGCGTTAGGCTCTCGTCAGCAACAAGACTAGCCGTTTCCCAAAGTGCATCGAGATGCGTGATATCATGAACCGTATACCCTGGCATGTCCCGCAAAATGCGTGCGACGAGCGGTATAGCCCTATCTCGCATCGCATCTAGTCGCCCACGAAAGTACTCCTGCTCTTCCGAAGACGCATCTGTCCTCGGGAGAAGAAAGGCATCGCGGTACAGGCGGCTGGATTTGTAGTCGGGCATTCTGTTCCCCAAGACAGAATTTTGATTGTCCGCATTGAATCATGGTAACTACTAGGGAGCAACTGCGCCGCTTTGACTGGGCCCAGCTGCCTGCGGCAGCGACCCCGGCGACTAGTCGTCCCCCATCTTCAGCGCCTTGATGAACGCTTCCTGGGGGATTTCCACCGAGCCGAACTGCCGCATTTTCTTCTTACCCGCCTTCTGCTTTTCCAGCAGTTTGCGCTTGCGCGTGGCGTCGCCGCCGTAGCACTTTGCCGTCACGTCCTTGCGCATGGCGCGGACGGTTTCGCGGGCGATGATCTTGCCGCCGATGGCGGCCTGGATCGGGATGACGAAGAGGTGAGGCGGGATCAGCTCCTTGAGCTTTTCGCACATGATGCGGCCGCGGCTTTCGGCGACGGTGCGGTGCACCAGCATGGAGAGGGCGTCGACCGGCTCGGCATTGACCAGGATGGAGAGCTTGACCAGATCGCCGGGGCGGTGTTCGGCCAGGGTATAGTCGAAGCTGGCATAGCCCTTGGAAATCGACTTCAGGCGATCGTAGAAATCGAACACGACTTCATTGAGCGGCAGATCATATTCCACCATGGCGCGGTTGCCGACATAGGACAGGTTCCGCTGGATGCCGCGGCGGTCCTGGCAGAGTTTTAGGATCGAACCCAGATATTCGTCGGGGGTGAGGATGGTGGCCTTGATCCAGGGCTCGCGGATTTCCTCGATCTTCATCACATCCGGCAGATCGGCCGGATTGTGCAGCATAATGGTCTCGCCACTGGTCAAAACGACCTCATAGACCACCGAAGGAGCGGTGGCGATGAGATCGAGATTGAACTCGCGGGAGAGGCGCTCCTGGATGATTTCGAGATGCAGCAGGCCCAAAAAGCCGCAGCGGAAGCCGAAGCCCAGCGCCGCTGATGTTTCCATTTCGTAGGAGAAGCTGGCGTCGTTGAGCCTGAGCTTGCCCATGGCGGCGCGCAGCTCGTCAAAGTCCGAGGCATCGACCGGGAAGAGGCCGCAGAAGACCACGGGTTGCGCCGGGCGGAAATCGGGCAGCGGATTGGCGGTGGGCTTTTTGTCGTCGGTAATGGTGTCGCCGACATTGGTATCGGCCACTTCCTTGATCGAGGCGGTGAAGACGCCCAATTCGCCGGGGGTCAATTCCTTGACCTCGACCAGCTTGGGCGTGTTGACGGCGACGCGATCGAGCTCATAGACGGCGCCGGAGGCCATCATGCGGATTTTCTGGCCCTTTTTCATCACCCCATCGATGATGCGGACGAGAACGACGACGCCGAGATAGGTGTCGTACCAGGAATCGACCAGCAGGGCCTTGAGCGGGGCATTGATGTCGCCCTTGGGGGCGGGCAGGCGCGTGACGATGGCTTCGAGCACGCCTTCGATATTGAGCCCGGTCTTGGCTGATATTTCGACGGCCTCGGAGGCGTCGATGCCGATGACGTCCTCGATCTGCTGCTTGACGCGCGGAATATCGGCGGCGGGCAGATCGACCTTGTTGAGGACGGGGACGATTTCGTGATTGGCGTCGAGCGCGTGATAGACATTGGCCAGGGTCTGGGCCTCGACGCCCTGGGAGGCGTCGACGACCAGCAGGCTTCCTTCGACGGCGGCCATGGACCGGCTGACTTCATAGGCGAAGTCGACATGGCCGGGCGTGTCGATGAGGTTGAGGATATAGGTCTCGCCGTCATTGGCCTTATAGGTCAGCCGGACGGTCTGCGCCTTGATGGTAATGCCGCGCTCGCGTTCGATATCCATCGAATCGAGCACCTGCTCCTTCATCTCGCGCTGCTCGAGACCGCCAGTGGTCTGGATCAGCCGATCGGCGAGCGTGGATTTGCCATGGTCGATATGGGCGACGATAGAGAAATTGCGGATATGGGAGAGCGGCGTTGTCATGGGCCGCTGATAGCAGATGCCGCATGGGCCGCAAAGATGGTTTAGCAGCGGTTAACTGGGGCTTTTGCAACGGCTGGCGGCCCGGCGCGTTGGGAAGCCATGCGCTTGCCCCTGATCGTTCCCCTCGCCGCCCTTGTGTGTCTTGCCCACCCCGTTGTGGCACAGGACCTGTTCAAGCCCTTCCAGGATATGGTGGAGGAGCTGACCGGGCCTCCGTCACAAGCGGCCACGCCCCGGCCCGATGCGGCCGAACCGCCCGAGCCCCTGCCCCCAAGTCCGCGCCCGCGGCCGGAGGCGCCGGCGGAGGCAGAGGCACCCGAAAAAGCAGAGGATAATGTGCCGCCCCTGCCCCAGCCGCGCCCCGAAACAGCGCCTGAGCCGGCGGAGGCTGAGCCTGAGCCGGCCGAGGATGCGAGCGAGGCCCCTGCCGCGCCGTCCGGGCCAAGCGAGGACGAGGTGGCCGACCGGGTCTATCAGACGGCGTGTCCGGCGCTCCTGCTGGGGCTGGTCGAGGCGGAGGCGGCCCCGCCACTCAGCGAGGATATGTGCGGGGAGCGTTCGCCGCTGATCGTTACGGCGGTATTGGCCAATGGGCGGATGGTGCCGCTATCGTCGCCCATCACCACCAATTGCGAGATGGCGAGCGCCCTGCCCGGCTGGGTTGGGGCCGTCGATGGCTATGCCAGATCGGCGCTGGATAGCCCGCTGGCCGAGGTGGTGACGGGCACCAGCTATATGTGCCGCAAGCGGAACGGGGCCGAGAACGGGTTCACCTCCGAACATGGCTTTGCCAATGCGGTTGATGTGACGGGATTTACCCTGGAGGACGGGCGCGGCATTGGGGTGGAGGGTGACTGGATGCCGGCCACTGCGCCCGAGGGGCGGCTATTGCGCTTTGCCCATGATGCGGGGTGTACCGGATTTACCACCGTGCTGGGGCCGGAGGCCAATGCCGAGCATCATGATCACCTGCACTTGGATTTGGGATGCCATGGGCAGAGTTGTACGGCGCGGATTTGTGAGTGAGGGGGGCGAGGTCGTGCCCCGCCTGGTTCTGTTTGCTCCGGCGCTATCCCACCCACAATCGCTTCCCTCGGACTTGATCCGAGGGCCGCTCTCCGCTTGTGCCGGGCTGAGAATGGCCCTCGGGTCAAGCCCGAGGGAGGCGCGGTTGGGTGTAAGGGGTTCGTGCCCAATAATCTCCCACCCACCGGGTCATTCCCGTGAAAGCGGGAACCTCGGTTTTCTTCTCTCGCATCCCTAGAGGTCCCCGCTTTCGCGGGGATGACATTGTGGGGGGTACTGGCTCGGTGGAAATTACTGTGCCGGAGCGGCAGGAGCCGCGGGCGCGGCGGGGGCTTCTGCCGCGGGGGCAGCGGGCGGCGTCGTGGGGGCGGCGGGGGCTACCGG